>JBLNCH010000209.1:0-2987 GCA_050260485.1 Bacillota bacterium
ATTTTGGGTATATCGCCGCTCGTCGGTATACGGGATGCCGGGCACCCCGAGGCAGATCTGGACCTGCTCAATTTCCTTGGGTATCATGTTTACACCTTCAATTAACTGTGGAACCAGGGCATCCCGAATAATTCCGGGTTCAGGCCGGTATCCTCTGTAACCGGCCAGCCGTTCAAAAACCTGTTCAGAATTGATATTTCCCACTACTGCGAACACCATGTTGGCCGGGTGATAAAACGCACGGTAATACTGGTTGATCGTATCCCTCGACAGAGAAGCTATGGTTTCCTCATGTCCCAGAATCGGTCTGCCCAATGGGTGTCCGGCCATTATTGTCTGGGCAAAGATATCGTGGATAAGCTCGTCCGGGGTATCCTCATACATGTTAATCTCTTCAACGATAACTCCCCGCTCCGTTTCCACATCTCTCTCATTCATGGCCGAATTAAAGAGCATATCAAACAGGACATCCATGGCCTCATAAAGGCTTTCATCCAGAACCCGGGCATAGAAACAGGTATGCTCCTTAGAGGTATATGCATTGAGCTGACCGCCCATTTTCTCAAATGATTCGGCAATCTGGCGAGCATTCATGCTCTCGGTTCCTTTGAAGAGCATGTGTTCTATAAAGTGGGAGATGCCATTCAACTCCGCCGGTTCATGCTTGGAACCCACCTTTACAAATACGCCAATGGCTGCCGACCTTACATAGGGTATCTCTTCTGTTACCACCGTGGCTCCATTTGGTAGAACCCGTTTTTCTATCACCGCAAAACCTCCAATTCTCGAGCAGCAATCGTATTATTTTATCTCAGGTTAATCGCTGTTGGAGCCGATTCAAGACCTCAAGACAATACTTAATCGAAGTCAAGCCTCTCCAGCTGCAGACCTTTTAACTTCGCTGGGGCAGCAGGGTCTTACGGTTAATGGAATCCATTGCCCGGCAGGAACTTAGATGACCGATTACCTCACCTAGCCGCCACAGCAGGACCCGGAGTAATTTCCGGGAAGACTGTCCGTCTGGCGAGAATTAAACGCTCTTCTTATTATTCTCCAGAGACCCGAAGGCACCCTCTCAACCTGAGCACCGGCTTTAAGTCCAACTTCACCGATTAACTCACCCTTATAATATACCTCTAAGACGCCAATTCTGTCTCCCTTGTTAATCGGAGCCTCAGGACAGTAGTCAAGTATTACCTTTTTTTCGAGATTAATTAACCCGTCCTCCGGCAGCCATGCAATTATCTCTTTTTCAGGATATACGGTTACTTTGGCAGCATCACCGTTTTCCACCCGTAAATACTTGAAGGGTATATCTCCATCAATAATCCTGCTGGGGGAGAAGTCTTTAAATCCATGATCAAACAGGGCGGCTGTGTCACGATACCTGTCACCAGCCCTGAGTACCACAGTAACCAGTTGACGGCCGCCCTTCTCCGCCAGTCCCACCAGACACTTGCCGGCCAGGTCGGTAGTCCCGGTTTTTATTCCCTTGGTACCGGGATAGCTGGTTAAGAGCCGGTTCGTGTTTTTAATCAGTTTCCCCTGGGGATAACCCGGGTGGGCTATGTAATCCTCGGTTTTGGCAACAGTTTCTGTAAAGAAGTGGTACTGCAGGGCGGCCCTGGAAATGATAAACAGGTCGTGGCATGTACTGACGTGCCCATCAGCTGGTAAACCATTGCTGTTTTTAAAATTGGTTGCTGTAGCCCCTAGTACAAATGCTTTCTTATTCATCAGGTAGGCGAACAGTTCTTCACTGCCGGCAATGCGTTCTGCCAGAACAACAGTGGCATCATTGGCGGAACTCAATAGTGCTGCAACCAAGAGGTCTCTAACCTTTATCTCCTGTCCGCTTCTCAAACCGATTACAGTGGGCGGGGTTTGGGCTGCTCTTTCACTGACCACGGCCTTTTCCTCAAGTTCGAGATACTCCAGGGCCAGCATAGCGGTCATTATTTTGGTCGTGCTCGCCGGAGGCAGAGGGGTTCTCAAGTTCTTGCCATCCAATAGCTGTCCGGTCTTCAGGTCGTAGATACAGTACGCCCTGGCACTGATCCAGGGACCTGCTTCCGCATCACTGACAAAAAAAAGAAGCCCTGTAAAAGCCAATAAAACAACAATAATCCACTGAAACCTTTTCACAAGATCACTCCCCGGATATTATGGTGAAGGCCAATGGGTGAAAAACTGGGTAACCGAAATATTAAGAGGTTACAGGAGGATGATAGGATTCATGGCTTTTTGTTTTTCGGCGTGTCCTTATCTGACTTGTTGTCCGAGGTTGCAGAAATCAGTCTCGATACCGGTACCATCCGGTAACCCTCTTTCTTCAGCTGTTTTATTATCTGAGGTAGGGCCTCTACGGTAGGCCTGGTTGGATGCATCAGGATGATGGCATCATTATGGATGCGCGGTACCACCCTTTTTACTATGGTCGCCACATCAGGATTCTGCCAGTCAATGGTATCCAGGCTCCACATGATAACCTCATAGCCCAGTTGACTGGCAACCCTGCTGATCCGCTCATCGACTTCACCATAAGCCGGGGCATACAATCTTGGCTTTTGACCGCTGATATTCTGCAGGACCTTCTCACCTGCGGTTATTTCCCCGGCCAGTTCCTGGTTTGACAGGTTCTTTAGATGACGGTGTCCGTGACCATGATTCCCCAGGTCGTGACCATCTTTGACTATCTGCTTTACCAGGTCGGGCTGGCGCTCAGCCCACCTGCCGGTAACAAAAAAGGTGGCCTGTATTTCTTCATCTTTCAGAATTTTTAACAGTTGGGGCAGGAACTCCTCACCCCAGTCCACATTGAAGGTCAGGGAAACCATTTTTTGATTGGTCGATCCCTGATAATGGGGTGAACTGACCCCGGATACCCCTGATTGATTCTGACTCAGATACACCACATAACCGAACCCTGTAACTGCAACCAGAATACTTACCAGCACCACCATTCTGATGAGCCTTAACGGCAAGAA
>JBLNCH010000210.1:0-5119 GCA_050260485.1 Bacillota bacterium
TAACAGAATGATGCAAGGGGTAGCCCCCTTGCATCGTATAACGGTTTTCTTAGAGGTAGTTTAGGGGGTTTTTAAATGAGCCGTTGATCAGGACCTCGAAATGGAGATGGGGACCGGTACTGACACCGGTTGATCCTACCGCTCCGATTCGTTGTCTGACGGAGACCTTCTGTCCGGCTTTTACATATATCGCCGACAGGTGACCATACCTGGTGACCATTCCATTGCCATGACTGATGGCGATGAGGTTTCCGTAACCGCTCATCCAACCGGCGTAGGTTACTGTGCCACTGGCGTAGGCGAAAACCGGATTTCCGCGAGCGGCGGCAATGTCGACACCTTTATGAAATCTTGATTTCCCGGTTACCGGGTGAACCCTGTTTCCGAAATTGCTGGATAACCGGCCGCCGCTTACCACCCCAAAGTTGCTCCCACTCCGGGAGACTGCTTTTTTGGTGCCGACCCTAACCTTTGCGGGTACAGGAGCGGAGATGGTTTTGGTTTGCAGAGTAGTGCGCTCCACTTCCATATTGTTCTCCACCGTGACCCGGTATGTCTTTTCTGCTTTACCCAATACACCCTGAGACTCAAGTCTTCGTTGGGATTGATACATGTTGGCATCATTTATGAACTCAGTGGTAAACGGTACATCTTCCATAACGGTGATTTCATACACTATGACAACATCCAATACCGGTTTCTCAGCTTTAACGGTAATTTTGTCTCCTGGGTAAATCACGGTCTCCTCAGTGAGGCCGGGATTTAATGCCAGGATTTCATCAACCGAGAGACCGAGATCCTGGGAAATGGTCCAAAGATTATCCCCGTCTTTGACCTCAATCAGGGATGCCTCTTCGGCATTGGAATGAATTGTTTTCCGGACTTCAGACCAGGAGAGCAGGTCACCCGAGTAATTGTTGACTTCAACAATATCAATCCTCTGTTTGAAATCGACACTTTTGATGGCAGCGTCCCTGTCGATTTTGGAAACATACTGGTTCTTATAATCATTAAGTATCTCTTCTAGCTTGGTCTGGTCCTGTACATGGAACCAGGTCTTGCCATTCAGTAAAACCTTATATGCAATGCGGGGATGGGCATTACTCCATTTCTGACCTGTGTTCAGGCTGAAGGCTGCTGCTGCAACCAAGAGCATAGCAACGACACTTATGATAATAAATTTGCGGTTCTTCATACCTCACCTCGGTCTACTGCAAAAGAATACTACGTACTAATCTTCGATAAGTAACACTCCTTACCTCTTGGTAAATGATGACATCGGCCGATAAGATAAGGAATGGCGTTTGACCAGAGGGATTAAGAGCAGGGACAACATTAAACCGCGTCCCGGAATCCGGCTTAAGCCGACTCAAGTCAGGAGTAGACGAGCTGGTAATTAAGCGGAAAACAGCATACCAACCGTAGCAGTCAGGTTTCGTATGACCCTGTTGGGCCCGGGACCTATGAGGTCAGCGATGTTCTAAGGACTGTCGAAATAGAGCCAATAGTGATATATTAATAAAGTCAGCTGATTTGGGAAAGGGAAAATAAATTGTGGAAGTATTATTGACCGCAGCGGAACTTGTAATCAACTTGGACCAGCATCTAACCGCAATTATCCAGAAGTATGATGAGTGGGCCATCCTGCTCATCTTCTTAACCATTTTCTGCGAAACAGGATTAGTCGTAACCCCATTTTTGCCAGGCGATTCCTTGCTGTTTGTTATTGGGGCACTTGGAGCCAGTGGTGATATCAACCTGCTGTCGTTTGCAGTTGTTGTTACGGTTGCCGCTGTAAGCGGCAATATGGTGAACTATCAGATTGGCAGGTTTGTAGGTCCACGGGTTTTTGATAAAGAAGAATCCCGTTTTCTTAACAGAGATCAATTAATTAAAACCAAGGAATTCTACGAGAGACATGGCGGTAAAACCGTTGTCATTAGCAGATTCCTTCCTGTATTTCGCACCTTTGTTCCTTTTGTCGCTGGTATCGGCAGGATGAATTACGGGAGATTCTTTCTGTATAATCTGTTAGGAGGAATTCTATGGGTAGCGGTATTTTTTACGTGTGGCTACTATTTTGGCAATATGCCTTTCGTTCAAAACAACTTCAGCTTCCTTATTATGGGAATCATTGTCATTACTCTTATGCCGGTCTTCATCACCTTGGTCTACCGACACCGTCGTCGAAAAAAAGCAGGACATTCCTGAGCGGGGCACCCGGGAGTTCAAGGACCTGGCGTTAAAGTCTGTCATCATCGAAGATATCTGCCAGAGCCTTTTATCTATGGTGCAAAAAGCACCGGGTGATCTGATAATGATCGGTCATTTCAAAAAGTCATTTTCTAACCTATTCACATCACAGTTAAAGCCATTATGGTCCCATCAATGGAAATTCCATCAACAATTTAACACCATTATATAAAAAAGGCACATTTTACTTGTTATCCTGTAATATTTGTCTTATTCTTATATGTAGCGATAATAATTAGATAATTTTCAACATGTCTGTGCAAGGGGGGGATCATTGGATTATTTAGTATATATCCCAACATATTGAACCAGTGCATGAAGATGAATTATTGATTTCGTTTTCTCCTTAAAGAACCAAAGTTCCTGATGAGTTGGGTTATAACTTGGCGGTTGGCAGGACGGTAGATGTTGGGCACCCAGGAGTAGTAAAAGAGATATTCTCACCATCTGAGATATCAAAATGTTCATGACAACAATCTTTAAGGAGGAATAGGATGCAAACTCGAAATTTGGCTTCAATGATTCATGCGCAGGTGGAAAAGTATTCAGACAAAAAGTATGCACTGTATCATAAAGAGGGAAACGAATGGAGAGGTATCTCGTGGAGGGAATTCGGAAATCGGATCGACAACGCAGCGAAAGGGCTGCTGCAGCTGGGCGTTAAAGAAAACGAATTCCTGGCGATCTATTCTGGCAACCGGCCGGAGTGGACTATATGCGATTATGCAATAATGAGTATTAAATGCTCCACGGTTACCATCTATGCCACCAACATCTCAGAACAGGCTGAATACATAGTAAATGATGCCAAAATTCGCGTAATTTTTGTTGATGAACAGTTTCAATACGATAGTGTAATGAAGTTTTTCAAACAGAGCGAAACGCTTAAATATGTAATCGTGTTCAGCAAATCGGTCAACATTGAGAAAAGCGACCATGTAATGTATCTGGACGACCTTTATGAACTGGGGAAAAATTCCGGCAAAGAAGGACTGCTTCAGGAACGGCTCAATTCAATAACCCCTGATGATATTGCAGCAATCATCTATACCTCGGGAACAACGGGTGATCCCAAAGGTGCCATGCTCGCTCATGAAAGTTTCTTCGTTGAACTGGACTCACTGGAGCCGGCTTTCCCCATGACGGAAAATGATATCGAACTGGTATTCCTTCCCCTGAGCCATGTCTACGAAAAAACCTCTTGTCACTGGATCCATTCTAAAGGCGCAACCCAGTATTTCTGTCATGACACGGATAAGATCGTCGAGTATTTCCAGGAAATCCGGCCGACCTACATGGTTGGGGTTCCCCGGTTGTACGAAAAGATATATGCTGCTGTATATGCAAATATTGAAAAGGCCTCCGGGTTCAAGAAAAAGATGTTTACATGGGGGATTGAAACCGGGAAAAAATACAGGTACGCCGAAATCCGAGGTGAGCGGATCCCGCTGACATTAAAGATAAAACACTCCATAGCTCATAAAATGGTACTGCAAAAAATCAGAGCCCTACTGGGAGGAAGGCTCAATTTCTTCTCGGCCGGTGGTGCTCCGCTGGCCAAGGAAATCGAAGAATTCTTCTTTGCTGCCAACATCTTTATTGCCCAGGGTTATGGTCTTACCGAAACCTGCCCCATGGGTACATATAACTGCCCCAAAGACTTCAAATTCGGTACTGTGGGTAAGCCAATCCCCGGCAATCATATTAAGATTGCACCGGATGGGGAGATACTTATCAAAGGCAAAAACGTTATGAAGGGTTACTGGGCCAAACCAGAGGCTACAGCGGAGGTAATGACCGAAGACGGCTACTTCATGACTGGTGATATTGGTGAGTTTGATGAGGATGGATTCCTCAGGATCACGGACCGGAAGAAGGATATTATTATTACCGCCAACGGTAAAAACGTCGCGCCCCAGAAGATCGAGTCCCGTATGGGGCAGGACTATTATGTTGAGCAGATTGTAGTTATTGGCGACAAACAAAAGTATCTTACCGCTCTCCTGGTCCCATCCTTCCCGGCGCTCGAAGAGTATGCACAGGAGAAAGGAATCAAGTACGAAAACCATGGTGACCTGATAAAGAAGCCCGAGATTATTCAATTCTACAGAGAACGGATCGACGCCCAATCACAAGACCTGGCCCATTTCGAGCAGATACAGAAATTCACCTTGTTGGCCAATCCTCTGACAGTCGAAAGGAACGAGATTACACCCACCATGAAGGTTAAGCGAAAGGTGATAGCCGAAAACTACAAGGATATAATAGCGCAGATGTATGCCAGTTAGCAGTAAAGACTAATACGGATGATCATAGGGGAGAGGATCACCTAACTCGGGAATCCTCTCCCTGGCTTTTCAAAGTGATAAATGCCCGGGTCAGGGCGTTATACATATCACGGCCGAATTTTACAGCATTATCATTTTGGTGTTTTTTGCGGTACATAGTATGCTTAAGGAAACGGACTTCTACGTCAGGACAAGAAGGAACCACCATGAATAATGCTTTGGCCGGTCTCCGGCAGTTGCTGGACTCCATTGTAGCCTGGTGGGCCAATATCGCACTGTTGATCAGCAATTTGGCCACCATAGATTTTGTAGATATTTACACCCTGCTGGCACGCTGGGTTTTCCCTGTGCTTGCAGTGACCATATTCCTGCGCTGCGTCTTGCCCTTATTACGAAACCAGAAGTATGAATCCGTGTGGGGTTATCTGGAGGTGCCCGGCAGTCTGCGGATTCCACTAACGCACTGGGAGAATTCCCTGGGCCGAAGCAAGCTGTCGGATATTGTGGTAAATCTGCCGTTTGTTTCACGCAGCCACGCGGTTCTCACCTATGGTAAAGATACCTGGAAGATTACCGAC
>JBLNCH010000211.1:0-5580 GCA_050260485.1 Bacillota bacterium
ATCAGGGATCGCACCCTGGCCCTTTCCGGGTATCGCAAGATCGAATGGGCTAGGCGGCATATGCCGGTTCTTAATCTCCTGCAACAGGAATTTCAGGCTTCTCAACCCCTCAAGGGATTAAAGATCGCTCTCTGTCTGCACCTGGAGGCGAAAACCGCCCATTTTGCACAGACTCTTAAACAGGCAGGGGGACAGATTTTCGCGTGTGCCAGCAATCCCCTGTCCACTCAGGACGATGTAGTAGCCGCCCTGGTTGACAGCGGGATAACCACCTTTGCCTGGCATGGTGCCACGCCCGAGGAGTATGACATGCACCTCGCGGCTACTCTGGATTGCCAGCCTGATGCCATAATTGATGATGGTCAGGACCTGGTGGCAATGCTGCACAAGAGTCGCCGAGAGCAAGCCAAAAGTGTGATCGGTGGCTGTGAAGAAACGACCACCGGTATCCACAGACTCCGTTCCATGGAACGTGAAGGGCTCCTACTTTTCCCCATGATAGCCGTTAACGATGCATATATGAAGTACCTTTTTGACAACCGCTACGGCACCGGACAGTCCGTATGGGATGCTATCATGCGTACCACCAACCTGGTGGTAGCCGGCAAAACAGTGGTAGTTGCCGGGTATGGCTGGTGTGGTAAAGGGGTTTCCATTCGCGCCAAAGGACTGGGAGCCAAGGTGATCATCACCGAGATTGATCCCATCAAGGCCAATGAAGCCATCATGGACGGGTTTACGGTTATGCCCATGAGTGAAGCCGCGGCTCTGGGCGATCTGTTTATCACCGTTACCGGCAACATAAACGTTATCCGTGGGAGCCATATTGAGCGCATGAAAGATGGGGCCATCCTCTGTAATGCCGGACACTTTGATGTCGAGGTGTCCAAACCTGATTTAATGCAGATATCCACCTCAAGGAGGGTCATCCGCAACAACACCGAAGAGTTCACCTTGAAAGACGGACGCCGGATATACCTCCTGGCTGAGGGTCGGCTGGTTAACCTGGCAGCAGGTGACGGCCACCCGGCAGAGGTTATGGACCTAAGTTTCTCACTCCAGGCCCTGTCACTCATTTACCTAATCCAGAACCACAAATCACTCGGCCCCAGGGTTTACAACGTCCCACCCGAGATCGATCAGAAAGTCGCATGGCTGCGCTTGAAGACACTGGGAGTATCCATTGATGAGTTGACTCCTGAACAAGAGGAATACCTGGCAAGTTGGGAAGTCTGAACAGGCAGCGATAAGGGAGGGTCGGTTATCCGGCCTTCCCTTTTATTATTTTCTCCACTCCGCTGCTGTTTCTCCCTCAAAACCCGATGAACCCCGCCCCCGCTCAGGAATCACCTGCCCCCTTAACAAAGATTTACATCATACTGCAGGCGGAATTTTGGAATCCTATCGATTAGAAACTGTTATGACTACATCAGTAGTTGTGGAGGCCAAGTATTTGAATAAACGTAAGGTTTGGCTCGTATTGGTTTCCCTGGGATTATTGATTGGAATATCATACATGATGACCAGTTGGTTCCCGGGATCGCCCTCTCGGAAGCCGTTCCCCCCGGGAATGGAAGCAGAAGCCGGCAAATACTATACCCTTAGTGATTCCAAAGGACGAATTATCTTGCAGACCGGTTTTCCTGTTGCGCTGGGAGATGAATTCATTGCCGAGGACAACATCCGTTACCGTATTTCTTCTTTAGATGGTTGGAATGGGATAATGGAGAGGGTAACTGCAAAGAAATCATCCCGGGAAGGTCTCAGTCTGTCAATTGATAAAGCTCAGCCTGTTCAGGCCGGGGTGGGGCCTCGGCCACGGGTCGCTATCTACTGTACCCACTCCGACGAATCATATCGGCCTACCGAGGGCAAGGAATCAAAGACGGGAGGCGGATCAATATTCAAGGTGGGCTATGCTCTGGCCTCCAGCCTTGTTGAGGATGGCATCACCGTTGACCAGAGTTTTGCGGTTCATGATCCCCATGACCTCAGCGCCTATTACCGTTCCCGGCGCACCATGCTGCAACTCATGAAGTACGCCCCCACAGCCGTTTTTGATGTTCACCGGGACTCTGCTCCTGCTTCAGCCTATCTGACTTATATCACCGGGGTTGAAGCAGCTAAGGTCATGATCGTAGTCGGACGCCAGAACCCTAACATGAATGCGAACCTCGCTTTCGCCGAGCGAATCAAGGAACAAGCGGACCAATTATACCCCGGTCTGATCCGCGGAATTTTCATCGGGCGGGGAAGCTACAACCAGGACCTGTTCCCTCGTGCCCTGCTCTTTGAAATTGGTACCTCGGAGTTGCCAGAACAATACGCACAAAACGCCGCTAATTGCCTGGGCGATGTCATCGGCACCTTACTCTAAATGGACACGGAGACATGTTTCCTGCTTTATTTTTTAACAATAGAGGTACTCTTGCGCACCGCTGTCAACGGCTTTACGCAATAGGAAACGGTTCCTGAAACTGCTCTCTGATTTTGCGGGGAAGATCGGTTCCACCAGTCTTCCCCGCCATGCCATAATCATCCTTGTCTAGTTTCCTTCACCCCTTATCAATTGTACATGTACACTTCGGGTTCGGGGTCCATCAAACTCGCAGAGAAAGATCCCCTGCCAGGTTCCCAGGACCAAATGACCTGCATTGAGGATCAGGCTGACTGAAGGCCCTACCAAACTCGCCTTGATATGCGCATCCGAATTACCCTCGGCATGTCGGTACTCGGGGATATTTGCCGGTGCTATGTTTGACAAGCCCATGAGCAGGTCATGTTTGACGCTGGGATCGGCGTTTTCGTTAATGGTGACGGCCGCGGTTGTATGGGGCACAAAAACAGTAACCAGGCCGTTGGTTACCCCGCTCTTGCTTATAATTTGCTTAACCTCGGGAGTGATATCGATCAGGTCGTTTCTATCCCGCGTTCTGACCAGAAAGCTTTCCAACCCTCTTTCCTCCTTCTTCTGATTTCCTTTAATCGCCGGGTGAGCCGGCGAAGAACGTGCAGTTCGTGCCTTGTCCCGCGTAAAGCGAAAAAACGCTAACGCGACCCGGGTTGCCTAGTCTACATCCACTGCAGCATAGGCTTGACTTATATCGTAAGCCAGATCCACCAGGTGCGTACAACCTGATGAAAAACCTAGATGCTGGGCGATGTCTTTCTTGGTCAAGCCCCTCAGGTTCTTGCCCGCAAGTCTATCCAACAGTTCTGAATTCTCAAAGCAGACACTATCAGGAGCTCGCAGATAATTCCCCGTACAATCCTTAATGATGCCCTTAAGATCCGCCGAGATATTGACGGTCAGCTCATGGAACGAGTCAATAAAGTTCGCATTGATCAGCAGGCCGTTACCGGAACTCCGGAGAATGTTGATGGATTTTATCCGGTTATATAATGAATTGTCACGGGCGTCATCACCTATGTAATCCATCCACGGTTGAGCGACGCGATCAAGGTTGGAAAAGTAGCGGCAGCTGTCCTTAAGGATATCGTTCCAATATTCATCGTACTCTTTCGCCGAAGCGTAACCTCTCTCCCGGTAGACAAAGGTTTCGGCCTGCATAAGTCCCCTGGCGCACTCGGCAAGGAGTTCACGGGCCATCCCCCCTCCGAGATCACCGACCTGTTGTTGCAATACCGGTCCGATATGCATAAACGCCTCGCAGCCTATCAGCCCCGGTACCTCACCGCCACCATTCATTGCTTTACCCGGCGACCGGTAGATGTCCCATCGGGCTTCTTTAATGTTAAAACTCGGTACGTCAACCCGCAGCATACCCATGGCTTCGGTATCCGTGCTCAAGTACACACATTGTGACCACAACTCATCACCTCTGCGGAGGACCGTCGTCGAATAGCTTGTATGGTAGATACAATGCAAATTTGATCACCTCCAGCATGTAATTACCATGGTAAGGACTTGACCGACATTTTTATTGTGCTTTTCGTTCCCGATCTATCATTCCCCTTCAAAGGCTATGACTTTTCTTCTTCATCGTAAGTTTACCCTGGCCACCACGACCATATTTTGAGATTTACGTATTCGCCTGGGATAGATTACAATAACAGTGTAAATCGAGTGAAGGATGCGATCGGATGACAGTAAAGATATGCCCGCAGGTATACCAGGTCGGGGGAGGCGATATATCCCACCCCTACGACTGCTGTGTTTACTTGGTAGAATCGGACAATAGTCTGCTCCTCATCGATGCCGGAGCCGGCAAGGGAACTGCTCGCATACTGGAGAATATCAAAAGCTGCGGCTTTTCTCACGCCAGTGTTAGCCATATTCTCATCACCCACGGACACATAGATCACATCGGAGGATTGCAGGAATTGCAGGCGCAGACCGGAGCCGGGGTGGTGGCCCATGAACTGGAACTGGATGCGGTTGAAAACGGCAATCCCCGTCTGACGGCGGCATCCTGGTATGGTGTTAAGTACCAGCCGGTAAAAGTAGACCGGGTCATTAAACAGGATGGGGAAACCCTTACCATGGGCAACACGAAGTTTGTATTCCTACATACACCGGGTCACACTCCCGGCAGCCTGTCGATACTGTGCATGTGCGCGGGATTAAAGGTGTTGTTCGGACAGGATATCCACGGCCCTTTTAATAAGGAATGGGGATCGGACATTAAAAAATGGCGCAATTCCATGCAGCGCCTGCTGGACCTTGACGCCGATATTTTGTGTGAAGGGCATTTTGGCATCTACCGGCCTGCTCAAGCCGTGCGCGAGTATATTGAGTCTTACCTGCGGCAGTACCAGAGGTAATCCCCCTTTGGCAAACATTAACATGAATTTCAAAGAGGGCTTCTCCAATATTGCCTTAAACAAATATAAATTGCTCCCATGCCGTTACGCGATTTCCAGGCGCACAAAACCATGAAACTTAGCAAGAAAAGAAAAAACCGCACTTCTGCGGTTTGAGACGTTTGTTGGCATTTTTGCCACCCACCTGCCACCGTACCATAAACAAACCAGGATAAAATGGGATCCTTATTAAACGGTGTCGGCTCCTCTGATAATCTTATAAAACAAAAACAAACGCCTGTATTAAGGCGTTTTATAATTCTTAAATGGCGCGCCCGGCAGGAATCGAACCTGCGCGCCTGGCTCCGGAGGCCAGCGCTCTATCCTCTGAGCTACGGGCGCTTACCGACATATTATATCATCACCGGATGTGAAGGTCAAAGTGAAACGCAATACCGCCTAACTGCGTCCTCATTTACTGTCGTCTGAATCTCTTTTGAACCACCCGCATACCGGCATAGCTAAGCGCGCATACAACTGCCAATAACGCCAGAGTAGAATAGATATCCTCGCTGGTCATCATATGGCTACCCAATCCGGTATAGATAAAAGCCGTTGGTACTTTACCAATAGCCGAGGCTGATATAAAAATCCCTGCTGATATGCCTGAGATACCACCGACAAAATTGATTAACGGTGTTGGTACTACAGGAAATATACGGGCCACAACAATACCCCAGAAACCTAAGAATGGAGTTACCTCTCTTAAGTCATATTTAAACCAGCGTTTTAATCTGACATGTAGCCAGTCCCACC
>JBLNCH010000212.1:0-2814 GCA_050260485.1 Bacillota bacterium
ACCGACTCCCATGAAACAGCATTCACCGTGTCTGTGGACGCCAAGGGCAAAACAACCACAGGCATATCGGCTCACGAGAGGGCAGCCACAATCCGGGTTCTTCTGGACCCCCTGACCAAGCCGTCCGACCTGGCCCGGCCCGGTCATGTGTTCCCCTTGAGGGCCAAGGAAGGCGGTGTCCTGCGGCGGGCGGGGCATACCGAAGCGGCCATCGACCTGGCCAGGCTGGCGGGATTGTATCCTGCAGGAGTAATCTGTGAAATCATGAAGGAAGACGGCACTATGGCCCGGGTTCCCGAACTGGTGAAATTTGCGGCCAAACACGGGCTGAAGATTATTACCATTGCCGATCTGATCAACTATCGCCGGCGCACGGAGAAGCTGGTCGAGCGGGTGGGAGAGGCCAGACTGCCCACCAGGTACGGGGAATTCACGGTTGTTGCGTACAGGAGCCGGCTTGACGGCAAGGAACACCTGGCCCTGGTGAAAGGCGATGTGTCTGCAGGCGAACCTGTCCTGGTCAGGGTCCATTCCGAATGCCTTACCGGTGACGTGTTCGGGTCCGCCCGCTGTGACTGCGGGGACCAGCTGGCCCAGGCCATGAAAATGATTGAACGTGAAGGCCGGGGGGTTCTCCTGTATATGCGTCAGGAGGGCCGGGGCATCGGCCTGGCCAACAAAATCAGGGCGTATCACCTGCAGGACATGGGCAAAGACACCGTTGAAGCCAATGAACTGCTGGGCTTCCCGGCGGATCTGCGGGATTACGGCATTGGCGCGCAGATTCTGGTTGACCTGGGGCTGAAGAAGATAAAGCTTTTGACCAACAACCCGAGAAAAATTGCGGGCCTGGAAGGTTACGGCCTGCAGGTCACGGAACGGGTGCCGATAGAGATTGCGCCATGTGAAGCCAATGAGTTTTACCTCAGCACCAAAAAAGAGAAACTGGGACACATGCTGTCCATAAACAACAATTGAGAGCAGCGGTATAATGTCAAGCCCCTAAGTCAACATAATATTTTAGATACGCTGCTATCTATGGGGGGTGCACCGAAAAAAGGCAATAAAAAACTAACCCCTTTACCGTCAAAAGTAATAATATGTAAAATATGCCAGTAAAGGGAGATGGGGATGCCATAGGTTAATCTGCTTGAAGAATCCCTCCTTTGGGTTCGTAAAGTCGGTTGGTTCGCAGCAGATAATCGACCAACCGCACCAGTTTACGAGCTGTAAGCGCAAGGGCACGTTTATCGGCATAAACCTTCTGTTCCGCTTTCTTTTTGGCATAATACTCGGCAAAAACAGGGTCGTGCACCCTGACACTGTTCGCCGCTTCGATGAGATAGTATTTGAGATAGCGGTTACCGGAACGGATTAGCCGGGTTTGGGAAGCTTTAAAATCCCCGGATTGGTTCTCCGTCCAAGCAAGTCCGGCAAACTTGGCGACTTGTGGATGATTTTTAAACTGGCGAATATCACCGATTTCAGCCAGGATACCGGAAGCAAAGATAGGGCCAATGCCAGGTACGGAATCCAGGGTTTGAGGTATTGCCTTGAGATGATCCTCAATAGCCTTCTTTAAAGACTTTAACTGCTCTTGAATAACGCGAATAACACGGATACTGGAGGCCATAGCCAGATTAATGGAATCAGCGACGGACTGGGGCAGCCGGTAGGAAGAACGTGCGGCTTTTTGTAGAGCCTTGGCCACATTTTGAGGGTCATCAAAGCGGTTTTTACCGTGCATCACCAAAAAATCTACCAGCTTGTCCAAGGGAATATCAGCAATCTCTTCCACCGACTCAAACTCTTCCATGACCGCCAGAGAAGTGGCAGACAATTTATTGGTAAAAGGTACAACAGTATAGTCACTGAACTTCAGATAAAGGTTGGTCATAAGGAAGTTACTCTCCCGCGTCAGGTCCTGCATTAAATGGAAACGAGCCCGTGTCAGGCGTTGCAGTGCCAGGAGCGGCTCGCTCCAGGTAAAGGGAAAGGGAAGATGACCGGCGCGAAGTTTTGCGGCGATGAACCAGGCGTCAATCCTGTCGTTCTTAGGGGCATCCAGATAATGAGATTTCTTAAACTCCTTGATCAAACTGGGATTGAACATATACACCTTAACGTCTTTACAATGGAAGTCCAGGTGACGTTGAAGGTACATAGCCGCATGGGTAGAGTAACAGCCGGTATGCTCCAGTCCGAATAAGACCTGCTCGAATCCGTGCTTATGGATTAAGCTGGTGATACGTTCCTGAAACTCCATAATACCGGGACGGTTATTGGAAACGCTAAAGCGGCTTAAAGCTTTCTTTTCCTCGTCCCTGGTTAAACAGCATACTACATTGTTTTTACTGCTTACATCAATCCCAACAAATAAGGGAGAAGGCATAAAGTCTCACCTCCTTTCGTTTGAGGATAAAAGATACCTACGGTCCTGGGATGTCCCCGGGAAACCCATGCACGACAGCCTTGCGAGCTATTGGAATACACCGGAGAACATCGGTGCACGAGCCTTCCTCTGCTGGGCGGAAGGGATGATCGACCGGGAGACAGTCAGCGTGTTGGTCTACAACATGGGGCCTGGGGAACGCTCTCAAAATGGAAGACACCCTAATCAAAGGGGCAACGGGAGGCATAGGAACATTCCCTTGGTAGGCATCTACCTAAGGCTATTTTCCCAAAGACATCCCAGGATCGTAAACACCTAATACGAGAAATTTACTATTCAATTATCAAAAAACAAAAAACTAAAGAGCAACTGCAAATCTGGTTTATGTGAACCAAATTCTTAGCTGCTCTTAGTATACAAGG
>JBLNCH010000213.1:0-7140 GCA_050260485.1 Bacillota bacterium
CTTCACTGGGCGGTCTAAATACATTGCCTTCATATCTCATGATCTCACCCCACTTTACTTTCTATAATAGTTTACAGTTAAGTGACCACACGCACAAGTAAACCGCCGCTTGATAACCCGTTCAGTGGTCCACGGCTTACTTCTGGAAAATTGACCTTTATGAACGCCTTAATGGGCAGGATGGCTCTAACGCCATAAACGAATAAAGCCATTCTAATACTCTTCAACCGTTATCCTTTTGGCCAGACCGTGACCGATTGCTACCGGGTTCCCATCCAACCTTATGACTACCGGTCCTCGAAAAGGATGAGATTTCATTACCTCCAGTTCCACTCCCGGTCCAATGCCCAGTTTTACCAGTTGACCCACACTGTGGCGACCCTGAGGTAGCTCCACCACCCTAACCTTCTTTCCGGGGCTGACCTCGTTAAGGTTAATCTGTCTGCGCTTCGGAGCTGCTGGCAATTTATCCTGCATTTATCTCTCCTCCTGCTCATGGCAACACCAGATTAAGTAATATCCCGATTAAAAAAGATACAGAAAAACCCAGGCTTACGATTTTTAATAATGCTTTTACACCCATCTCACGCACCGTCATCACCATAACCGGCAGACAGGGAACGGAAAGGGCAATCATCGAAATGGCGATAGTTGCCTCCCGGGGATCAAGGCTCAGGTTGAGGAGGATCAACGGCGCCAGGTACCTCTGAATAATGGTCACCAGAACGCCAACAACTGCCTCTGGAGGAATTCCGAATAAGACCGTTGTAACCGGTTCCAGATAATGAAGCCGGTTTAAGACCCCGCTGTCGATAATGATGCGCACCCCAACACTCATCACCAGGAGCAGTGGCAGGACCTCGGTGAAAAAGCCTTGGAAGCGCAGTTTTATCTTGGTGATTATGTTCTGGACCTGTGGCAGCCGCAGCGGAGGCAGCTCATAGACAGGTTCTTCTTCCTCTCCGTAGAGCTTCTTCAGGACCCAGCCCAGGATAAAAAACACAGCTACCATCGTAAGAATGATTACCGGTGCATGGGCGTCAAGTGCCACAATGGTTGAAGCTAGCATACCAATGGTGCCTGCACAAGGGATTACTATTGACAGCAGGGTTATAATGATAAACCTCTGCCCCACGCTGGGGAGGATTCTGGTAGCAGTAACGGCTGGGGTCCGGCAGCCAAAACCCAATGATAGCGGGATAACAGCCTGACCGGATACACCCAAGAACCTGCCCAATCGATCCAGCATCACCGCGTAACGTGGCAAAAGCCCGGTGTCCTCAATCAGTGACAACAGAAAGGAGACCATCAGCATTGCCGGCATAACTAGGCTGAACGGAATAAGCAGGCCTTCAGGGACTCCCCTGCTCAGTATACTATTCCAAAATCCGGGAGGAACTACACGGGTAATCACCCGGGAGATGATTTCCTGAACAGGGAGGAATAACTGGGTGACTAATCCTTCTCCCCAACCAACAAAAGTCAATAAGGCGGAAAATCCAATTAAAGCCAGGCATATCAACACCGGGACCCCCCACCTGGTGTTATCCAGGAATTGCTCCAGAACCTCCAGTCCCTGTGGCTGCTTATCTGTACGTACCAGAACCTGCTCCGCCAGTTTCCGTGCCTGCTGATAGCGTTGGAATACCATCTGCTCTGAACAGGTTGCTTTTTGCCTGTCAAGGCATCCAAAGCAATCACCGTCACAGCTACAGGCAGGAATATCCGAAACCAGCACCATCTTTGGCGGGGTACTGAGTGATTTATCGATCCCCTTGGCTAACAACCGCATCAATTCGGGAATACCTTCTCCGGTTTGAGCGGAAAACGCAATCACCGGCCTCCCCAGATACTGGGAGAGTTTTTCCTGATCAATCACCAGTTGGCTATCCCGGGCCACTTCGATCTGATTTAGCAAAACAATGGTTGGGAGGTTCAGTTCGATTAATTCCAGGGTCAGGGCCAGGTTTCGCGATAGTTTATTAGCATCGACCACATTAATTATCAGATCGTTATCCTGCAGGTTCATAATGGCCTGCCGTGTCTCACCGGCAGGTCCTTCCGCCAAAGCCAGAGAATAAATACCCGGGGTATCGACCAATTCCATCTGATTACCTTTCACGTTTATCCTGCCCCGAGTGGCTTCCAGCGAGGTCCCTGAATAATTTGAAACCATGGTTTCAATACCGGTAAGCTTGTTGAAAACCAGGCTTTTGCCTGAGTTGGGCTGTCCCACAAGAATCACAGCCATGCAGTTATCCCACCCCTGTAGCATTTGCTTTTTTGTGACAATTGGGGCAGAGGCCATAAAGTTGCAGATTATGATCGCTGATGTGAAAGCCCCGGCGTTCCAGCTCCCCTTCCAGTAAAGTCAGGTAATCCTCCTCCACCTCGATAATCACTCCGCAATTATTACACAGGAAATGATGATGAAAATGTCCATCATCCTTACAAAACTCATAGCGGTACTTGCCCTCGTCAAAACTGTTCTTATGAACTATCTCCAGGCGAGCCAGCAGCTCGAGTGTTCGGTATACGGTGGCTATCCCGATTCTGGGGTTAATCTTCTTTACCTCATTGTAGATGTCCTCAGCCGTCATGTGGGCACCACTGGTTTGCCTCAATACATCCAGGACCGCCCTGCGCTGTGGGGTTATTTTACATTGGTTCCGGTTGAGTATCTGGCAATAAGTATCGGTCATTATTTTCTCCTAATTGATAATGATTCTCATTTGCAATTAAATTATATCCAATTTTTATCCTGTTTGTAAATGGAATCGAAGCAGATATTTAAAACGTCATACCAGATCTGGCATTTTCGGAGTTGCCGATTGCCAATAGAGACTCCGTACCGTTTACGGTTTAATGCCGTCTGTCGGTCTGGTTAGAAATTATAATTCCGATTAGGTTTTCCAGAATCGCCGGGATTGCCATTAATAAAATGAGCGTCAACCACACAAAATACTACTGGTGCGCAGGCAAAGAGGAGGAGTTTTTGATGGGCCGAAATCGCTCCGGACTCATGTCTGATGAACTTAAATGGGAACTGGCCAAGGAGCTGGGAGTTGATCATATCGTCGCCCGCGAAGGTTTTGGCGGCGTATCATCCCGTGACTGCGGTAACCTGGTTAAGTTGGCGATTATGAAAGCTGAGCAGAGTCTCAGGAACGGCAGTTCAAAACCGCAAGTCTAACTGCGTACCCGCCAGGGAACTTTCTCCCTGGCGTTAACTATTCCTGTCTGTTATAATTATGCAGAATACACCAAGGGAGGTGAACGAATGGTATCAAAGAATACCATAATCGGTGATGTGATAAGGCAGATCCCGGGAGCGGCTCGCGTTTTCATGCAACACGGCATCCAGTGTGTTGGTTGAGGGGGCGCTCTCTTTGAGACAATTGAGCAGGGTGCTCAAATGCATGGGGTAAATGTTGATCGCTTACTGTCAGATTTACAGAAGCTGGAGGAAAAGACCAAATCCAATTCGTAAACGAATCGCTGGTCTGATGCTCACTTAATGAACTGCTAAAGCCGAAAACATAAGGTGGAGTCCAGGCAAAGCTAGGACTCCACCTTTTTTATTGGTCTATCCTGGTCAGCCAGGCGCGCACGAATCCTGTTTTCCGCTTTGTCAATAATGGGCAATACCAGAAGGACAAATCCGATCGCAATTGCTGCGCGTATTCCAAAACCTGAGCCCAGTATCATTCCGATTAAGGCGGCCAGCCACATATTTACCCCTACCGAAATCATTTCGGCCCGCCCCTCTGTAAACCAGAGGATAAACAAGGCCAAAAAAACCAGGGTGGGAATTATCTGGGCGCTGAGCCGACCCGGGTCGGCAAACCAGGGCCTACCGAGAGTGACAAAAAAGTATTTAGAAACCAGGGTGACCAGGGTTGCCCCGATGCATATTAAGGCAAAGGTCCTGGCACCACCAGTCCCTTTTCCGTACTGGTTGAGGTAACCGATTAAACTCCCCGCTATTACGGAAAGTAAGAGTGGCATGATAAATCTATAGTCCATGCCTATCCGACTCCTGATTTTTATTCCCTATAAGCGGTAATTGGGAGCCTCCTGGGTAATCGCTATATCATGAGGATGGCTTTCGACCAGACCTGCCTGACTTATCCGGATGAACCTGGCTTTGGTCTTCAGGTCCGCTATAGTGGCGACCCCGCAATAGCCCATACCTGACTTCAGACCGCCCACCAGTTGAAAAATGGTATCGGATACCGGTCCTTTGTAGGGTACCCTGCCTTCGATCCCTTCCGGAACCAGTTTAGGCTCATTTTCCTGGAAGTATCGGTCACTGCTTCCTTGGGCCATAGCTCCCAGAGAACCCATCCCCCGGTAGAGCTTGAAACTCCGACCCTGCAGAATAATCAATTCACCCGGACTCTCATCAGTTCCCGCCAGTACATTACCGAGCATTACCACATCCGCTCCGGCAGCAATTGCCTTGGTAATATCACCGGAGTACTTTATTCCGCCGTCAGCGATGATAGGCACGTCGGTTCCGGCGGCTGCCTGCGAGCAGTCCGCAATGGCGGTAATTTGCGGGACCCCTATACCGGCTATAACCCTGGTGGTACATATTGACCCGGGACCGATGCCTACCTTAACGGCATCTGCACCGGCTTCGATCAGATCCCGGGTGGCCTCCGCTGTAGCCACATTCCCCGCAATCACATCGAGATCCGGGAAGGTTCTCTTTATCAGGCGGACCGTCTCGATAACCCCTGCTGAGTGCCCATGGGCGGTATCCACAACGATAGCGTCTACACCGGCATTTTTCAGGGCAGTCACCCTTTCCATGGTATCGGCAGTTACTCCCACCGCACCTGCAACCAGCAATCTGCCCCGGTGATCCTTGGCCGAATTCGGGTACTTGCGAACTTTCTCAATGTCTTTAATCGTTATTAGTCCCATCAGATTGAAGTTTTCGTCCACCAGAGGCAGCTTTTCAATCTTATGTTTAGCCAGTATCTTTTTGGCCTCCTGCAGGGTGGTATGAACGGGAGCGGTTACCAGGTTCTCCTTCGTCATGACATTGTCGATCGGCTGCTCGAAATCAGTCTCAAACCGAAGGTCGCGGTTGGTAATTATGCCCACCAGTTTGGTACCTACTGTAATAGGCACTCCGGAAATATGATAGTCTTCCATGATTTGCAGGGCATCTTTTACTTTATGCTGGGGGGTAAGAGAGAAGGGGTCCGTGATTACCCCGTGTTCGGATCTCTTAACCCGGTCAACGGCTTTGGCCTGAGCCTCAATCGACATGTTCTTGTGGATAACCCCAATACCGCCTTCACGGGCCATGGCAATAGCCATGCGGGCATCAGTAATGGTATCCATTCCCGCACTCATGATGGGGATATTAAGTTTTATGTTCCTGGTAAGGTTTGTACTTACATCAACATCTCTTGGAAGTACATCAGACCTGGCTGGGATCAGCAAAACATCGTCAAATGTTAGTCCTTCCCGGCTAAATCTATCTTTCATGAATGGCCCTCCCGTAAATGTTTTTTGTATTATAACACAGTTGCTCTGGTGCCAAAAAAAATAACGGACGAGTTTTTAATCCCCGCCCATTACTGAGCTTACTCCATATTTATAAAAATGGTCTTTTAAATTCCCCGCGAGTTCCTCGCTGATTTGAAACCTTGCTGCCATTTGTTGGGGAGTTAGATCCTCGCCGATAGCCTCCACCAGGTCGTCAAAATCGATCATCACCTCTTCCGCCATTTCCTTCAAAGACGGCATTCTACTCCAGGGAGGCCATCTTCCCTTGTCATCCTGAGTTCCTATAACCGTACACCTCCAATCTGGTTATAGGATACCCAGAGACTCGCACCGGTATTATTACTTTAAAACCCGACGGGCTCCATAGTAGGCTTTTTGATAGTATTTGTCATTAAGCGATGTGATTACTATACCACGGGTGGTGCTGGAATGGATAAAGCGATTGTCTCCCAGATAAATACCAACGTGATTGATCTTGGAGGAACCTCCGGTTTTAAAGAAAACCAGATCCGCCGGTATCAGTTTATCCTTATCCACATGGTATCCCACTTTTGCTTGTTCACGGGAGCTTCGGGGCAATTTGATATCGACCAGGCTAAAGACATGACTTACAAAGCCCGAACAATCGAAGCCCCGGGCATTGGTACCTCCATAGCGGTAAGGTGACCCTAACAAACGTAATGCACAGGAGATTATTGAACGTGCAGTACTGGAACCTCGGCTTACGTCGGAATCGGAATCAGGAGGTGTCACCTGGTTACCAACCGCTGTGGGCCTTGCAGCGGGCGTTTCGTTGGGCGGTTCATCAGGTGTCGCTACCTTTATTTCGGTCGGTGTCACTGCGGGCGTTTCAGGAGGTGTATCTGCGGGCATTGCGGAGGTCTGGCTCTCAGTTGCCATCACCTCGGCTGTAACCGGATTAATCTCTGAGAGAGCCGCAGACTGTTCTCCCAGAGCAAAGGAGGTTACACCCAGTATTAAACAACAAATCAGGCAGAAGACAGAGATAAGTCTTGTCATTGCATCCAGACTCTCCCTCTTTCTGATCTATGAGGTTACTATTCAACAAACAGCCATAGTTGTCCTTCCTGTTCCGAAAAATATTCTTATCCAGCAGATAATCGTTTTTTCATGGCCTTGATCAGTTCTCCACCGACGCGAACAATACCCATGTGATCGCCTTCCCCAGAATAATGAAAGTCAGAACCACCGGTAACCAATAACCCGTAACGTTCAGCTATACTCCGGTAATACATGGTCTGCGTTTCTGAATGCTGGGGATAATATGCCTCTAACCCGTCGATTCCCATAGCTATGATATCCTCAACCAACCCCTGATCTCTTATGACTCCCGGGTGTGCTAGAACCGCCAATCCGCCGCACTCCTTAATCAATCCGATTGCCTCGCGGGGTGTAAACTTGTACCTAGGGATATATGCAGGACGGTTATAATCCAGGTATTTATCAAAAGCTTCTTCTCTGGTGCCGACATAACCTTTCTCAATCATGGCATCCGCAATGTGTGGCCGACCGACAACCTCACCCCTGGCATATTCCTGAACCTTTTCAAAATCTATCGGCAAGCCCAGGGCTTTCAGTCTGCTCACTATCTTG
>JBLNCH010000214.1:0-7125 GCA_050260485.1 Bacillota bacterium
ACTCGACTCTGGAGGTCAGACTCGGCGAGTCCTTTAAACTGGTCAGCGACCGGCTGGAGTTGGTGAACAAAGGACTGGGCGAGATGCAGGCTCTGGCCAGCGGGGTAGGCGATCTTAAAAAAGTATTAACCAATGTTAAGAGCCGGGGTATCTGGGGAGAAATCCAACTGGGCAACATCCTGGACCAGGTTTTGACCAAAGATCAGTACGATACCAACATTGCCACCAAAAAAGGAAGTTCCGCCCGGGTAGAGTACGCCATCAGACTTCCCGGACAGGGTGATGAGGGGGACGTGGTCTGGCTGCCCATCGATGCGAAGTTCCCCCAGGAGGATTACCTGAGGCTGGTCGAAGCCAGTGAAAAAGGGGATCATGCAGCAGCTGACGAGGCGGCGAAACAATTGGAGTACCGAATCAGGTATGAGGCCCGGGAGATTTACGATAAGTATCTGGACCCGCCTCATACCACCGACTTTGCCATTATGTTTCTACCCACCGAAGGCCTGTATGCTGAAGTGGCGCGTCGTCAAGGACTTATCGAGGAAATTCAGCGAACCTGTCGGGTCAACATTACAGGACCGAATACCATGGCAGCTTTCCTAAACAGCCTGTCGATGGGTTTTCGCACCCTGGCCATTCAGAAACGATCCAGTGAGGTCTGGACACTGTTACGCGCGGTGAAAACGGAATTCGGCAAATTCGGGGAAGCCCTGGACAAGACCCAAAAGAAGCTTCAAGAGGCCAGCAATTCCATTGAAAAAGCCGCTCGCAATTCCAGAAAAATCGAAAAGAAGCTAAAAGGCGTTGAAATACTTTCTCCTTCGCAGGCTGAAGAGGTACTGGAAGGAGTTGCCGAGCTCGATGAGGAGAATAACAACTGATTCGCTCTTATTGCAGGATATGTATGGTGAGGCAGCCTGTTATCATTTATGACAGCAGAAAAACAACGTTAAATGTTGACAAGGACCATCCTGCTCACAGCAGGCTGGTCCTGACTTATGTACCCTATGTTGAGGTCTTCTGACCTGTAACTGGGGCCGACATCTGTAAATTTAAGACCTGGTATGTTAACATACAACCGTGAGTGTGCTTCGATATGGTCACTTCTTTATGTCAAAAAATCTTGCCCGCGATCTCAGGTTAAAACCAGTCATGTCCTGATAGACTGGCTTTCTGCAGGTTAACCGTTTTGGAAACCGAACACGCTAAAGGAGGTTTGACACAATGGCCCCATCCGGACAAACCCTGGAAAAAGAACCGAAAAAGAGAGGAATAAACCGGTTAAAATCTATGTACCCGCTGCGGAACAAGGTTGACGAAGCCTATCTCAAGAGCCAGCAGGCCATCAGGGACGGTAAGCCAACGGCCTGGTCCATGCTCAACTGGTGGGAAGGCGATGTCATTATGAAGTCCATGGGGGTAGAAGTGGTTTATCCGGAGAACTATGGTGCGGTAGCCGCTGCCACCGGAGTAGCGCAAAAGTACCTGGATTTGTCGGAAGCGGACGGGTTTCCCACCCATATGTGTGGTTATGCCCGCACCAATCTGGGTTACACCTACCGTATGATGAAGGAACTGGGCGGGCAGATCCCTCCGGAAGCTCCCTTGGGCGGAATGCCGAAGCCCGACATACTGATCGGGTCAGGCTGCGGGTGTGACGCTCGGTTTAAGTGGTTTCAAGCACTCAGCCGCTACATTGACGCTCCCCAGTGGGTCTTGGAATTACCGAACATCGGGGTCCATGAGAGGCAGGCCGGTGGGGTTGATGAATACGCCATCAAGTTTATGGTGCAGGAGCTGCGCGATTTCGTCGCCTTTCTGGAGAAGCTCCTGCAGAAGAAGATGGATTGGGACGTGCTGGATAAGAACGCCAACTACACGCTGGAGATCCACCGGGTCTTTCACGAGATCAATGAGCTGCGCAAGGCCAAACCCTGTCCCATGCACAGTTGTGATTTCTGGAGCAGCATGACGGGGTGTCTCTTACTGCTCGGGGATCCGGCGGAGATCCTGGGCCTGTATCAAGATATGTACCGTGAGGTCAAGGAGAGAGTCGACAATCAGGTGGCAGGCATTCATGGCGAGGAGAAATTCCGGCTGTTCTTCTCTGAACTGCCGCCCTGGCATAGTCTGAAATTCTTTGAGGGGCTGGCGGAACGGGGCTGGAACTTTGTGGTGGAAAGCCACAGTTACCATCCCATAGTGCCCCTGGATCTGTCCGGGGTATCTGATCCGTTGGAGAAAATCGCCCGCATCAGTTACCAGTTTGCTCATTCCCGCCACGATCAGGCTTTGAATGATAAGATTTCCAACACGGTAGTGGATGTCTACCTGGAGTACGCCCGTGAATACCAGTGTGACGGGGCATTTCTGCATCCGCTGCTGAGCTGCCGGGCGGCCAGTTCCAACCTTAAATCCATTCAGGACCAGGTAATGAAACGTTATTCGATCCCTTCCCTGTATGTGGAAGGTGACATCGTCGATATCAGATTGTTTAACCCGAAGGAGACCATGGCCCGAGCCGAGGCTTTCGAGGAGTCGATGACCTACTACCGCAGGCTGAGGGCTGAGCAAGGCCTGCCTTGGTAATCGTGAAGAAGGGGAGGGTTCTGAATATGAGTGAAAAACTGCAAGGACTGGCAGCGGCCAGGTTGATATACTCGGATCGAACCAAAAGAGTCAGAGAACTAAAAGCGGAGGGGCACAGGATTATGGGTTACGTGTGCCTCTATCCCCCGCTGGAAATGATGACCGCCCTGGGTTTCGTGCCCTATCGTATTTTTGGCCGTTACGGAGAGCCTGTTTCCGCGGCGGACACCGTTTTTACCCCGGTGGTCTGCCATTTCCTGCGCAGCATGGTTGACCAGGGCATGAAGGGCAATTACAGCTTTTTGGACGGTATCATCGGATCTCATACCTGTGACATCGGATCAGTAGCGGTCCATATCTGGAAAGACTACATTCCGGAGCCAAACTTCGTATATTTTATTGATGTTCCCCATACCGACCATCTCCCCGCCCAGGAGTATTTCAAGAGCCAGATTCTGGACCTGAAGCGGAAGATGGAAGAATTTGCGGGGCAGGAAATCACCGATTCCATGCTGGCGGAAGCCATTAGCCTGCACAACCGTCAGCGCCAACTGGTGCGTGAATTGTACGAACTGAGAAAAGCAGATCCGTCTCCACTGTCGGGAACCGAAAACCTGGAGGTCATGGTGGCTTCATGCAGCCTGCCGGTGAAAGAGGGCAACGAACTGCTGCAGCAGGTGATCGAAGAGGTCAAAGAGCGTTCCCGTGACAGGTTGGATGACCGGGCACGCGTTATGGTCTGGGGTACCGTACTGGACAACAGCGCATTGCTGCAGGTTATTGAAGAATCAGGGGCCACTGTGGTAATTGACGATACCTGTATCGGCACCCGTGCCTACTGGGACGATATTCCGTTAAACGGCGATCCCTGGGACGCCTTGACCAGGCGTTACCTGGTGGACTTGAAGTGCCCCAGAACCTATCGCCAGGCCTCTTATGGACAGCTTAAGCGTGACTATGATGCCGACCTGGACAGCCGGTTCGGCTACTTAAAAAACATGGCCCAGGATTGGAAGGCTCAAGGAGTTATCCTGCAGAGTCTAAAATACTGTGATTCCCACGGTTATGATGTTCCCGGCATCAGACATTACCTGGATACCCTGGGCATCCCCAGCATCTACATCGAGCACGATTATACCGAAGGAAGCCTGGCGCCTATCCGTACCAGGATAGAGGCATTCGTTGAAACCATTAAGGTGTGAATCGGCCGTTAACTATACATTGGTCGGCAAGACCACGAAACATCAAGCGAGGAACGTATACATGAATCATAAGCAAACGCCGCTGTATTTTGCCGGGGTGGATATCGGTTCAACCATGTCCAAAGTAGTAATAATTGATGAGGAACGGAACCTGCGCGCGGCGGTGGTAGGCCCCACCGGTGCCCAGCACCGGCGGAAGGCCAACGAGGTTATGATCGAGGCTTTAGGCCAAGCGGGGATTGGACTGGACTCGGTCGGTTACATCGTGGCCACCGGTTATGGCCGGCTAAATGTGCCTTTTGCCGAGCAGCAGGTGACGGAGATTACCTGCCATGCTCGCGGAGTGATTACTCTATTTCCCGAAGCCCAATCCATTATCGATATCGGGGGGCAGGATTCCAAGGCCATAAGAATTGGCAACCGTAAAGTTATTGATTTTACTACTAATGATAAATGTGCGGCGGGAACCGGCAGATTCCTGGAGGTAATTGCCGAAAACCTGGATCTGCCTCTTTCCGACATGAGTCAAATCTCGCTTCAGTCTTCACAGCCGGTCCAAATTACCAGCATTTGCACTATTTTCGCCCAGCAGGAGGTTATACGCTATCTGTCTGAAGGCACAGCCCTGCCGGATGTCCTGGCGGGACTGCACGATGCCACCGCCTCCCGGGTGGTCCGCATGGCCCGTAGAATTGGGATTTTACCACCGGTTGTCTTTACCGGTGGTGTAGCCCTGAATCCTGCGATGGTCAGGGCGATGGAGGACAACCTGGGCTACCCGGTTCTGGTTCCATCCAATCCCCTGATAACCGGAGCCCTGGGCGCGGCGGTTATAGCCCGGGACAAATATCATCAACTGGCGTCCCGGGGCCGGACACCGGATGCAGAAGCCCGGCGCCTGGAAGAAGTGGATCTTTTTGGGGGAGGTGTCGCCAAGTGAGTTTGTTCATGGGCATTGACATCGGGTCCATGACCAGCAAGGGCGTGATTGTCCGGGAAAACCAGGTAGTCGTCCACGCTGTGCTTCCCTCCGGCATCAACTACCGGCTTACGGCAGAGAAGCTGAAGGATTACCTAATCGCGTCACCCGGCATTGACCCCGGCGACATCAAGGCAGTGACCGCTACCGGTACAGGAGGCTCCCAGGTGGGCTTTGCCGATTATCAAGCCAGCAGCATCGTCTGTTCGGCCCGGGGAATAATTGCCACCTTTCCTGCGGCACGCACGGTGGTTAACATCGGTGGACAGTCAAGTCAGATAATCTCTATCGATGAAAAGGGACAGGTCATCGATTTTGTGGTATCCGAAACCTGCGCGGCCGGCAGTGCTCGCTTCCTGCAGGTCATCGCCCGGGTGCTGCAAATTGACTTGCAGGATGTCGGCCCCATGAGTCTCAAATCCTCCAACCCGGTCAACTTTACCACCGGCTGCGCGGTCTTTGGGGAAACGGAAGCCATATCCCGGATTGCCCAGGGTACCCCGAGCGAGGATATTCTGGCAGGGGTACACAAATCGATTGCCGACAAAATCCAATCCATGGCCAGGGGGGTTAAACCTGTGCCCGATTATGTCCTTTGCGGTGGTGGAGCACTGGACATTGGGTTAGTCAAATGGGTTACCGATGCCATGGGCGTCAGCCTGCTGCTGCCACCGCGGCCGCAGTTGGTCACCGCTCTGGGAGCTGCGCTGGTTGCTGAGGAAAAATGGAACAGCAGGTAATGGATGTTGCGGCACTTGCCTTTTGCTCCTTTCTCGTTTTATAGCGTCCCGGCGACATAATGCAAAAAAGGGGTTCAGTCCTGCTCTGATGGCGGCCGCCTAAGAGGATAGGACTATCTGATTATACCGCAGGCCAGCCGCTTACCTGCGTTGCCGGCCGGTTGGGTACGGTAATCATCAGGATTCTGGTGAATTATTATGGTCTTTCCGATCACATCCCGCGATTTAAACCGGTTGGTGAAAAAGTTCATCTTGGCCCGGCCGTTATTGGAAAACAGGACCGGAAAGTCCCCCGCATGATTGCCGTGTGGCTGACCGGTAGGATTCCAGTGTCCACCGGCCGCGGTAAATGGTTCTTCAGGATCGCCTACGGCACAGGTGCCATTTTCGTGGATATGGAAACCATGAGGACCAACCGGGTTTTCCTTGTTCGCCGGGTGATAGGGAGGAAGTCCCGTAATATCAACGGATACCCATACACCGCCGGGCACATCCTTGAAAGTAACGGTTCCCTTTATTTGGGGTGCAAGCGGACCACCGCGAATATTGGCTACAGCCATTTTGGGCAGCATTTAATCCCTCCTTTCCTTAGCAGTTGCAGCATAAAACGGTAAAAATAGATGATCTGTTTATCAATATAGTATGGGGCTGGGAGCAGAATAGTTGCCAGTCCGTTAGCAGAAACAAACTATCTGGAACAACTCCTGCATGAATGGCAGGCTGGTTACTGGTATAATTGCAGTATAGTTATTAATACGAGCACCGCGATGGGAGAGCAGTTTATCAGACTGCCGGGGAGGGACATGTTCCAATTACTGATGAACATTAACAGCATCCGGGCTGGAATTCAAGGCAGTACTGATACGGTCATCCAGAACGGCAGAAGAACTTAATTAAGAAGGGAGAGGTTAACGTGGATTTCAGACTGACCGAGGAACAGGAACTCATCCGCAACAACATGCGTGAGTTCGCAGAAAAGTATGTTGAACCGATAGCTGCGGAGATAGACGAGGCCAGCCGTTACCCCGCCGAAGTTATGGCGAAATTGGTGGAAATGGAGTGGATGGGTATACCCTATCCTCAGGAGTACGGGGGAGCAGGGGCTGATTACCTGACGTTTACGGTGGTAATTGAAGAGCTTTCCCGTGCATGTGCGGCTACCGGGTTTACGCTTTCCTGTCATACCGCATTGGCCAGCGGCCCGATTGCCGCGTTCGGCAATGAGGATCAGAAGAAGAAGTTCCTGACCCCGCTGTGCAAAGGTGAACATATCGGTGCATTTGCCTTGACTGAGCCCGGTGCCGGATCGGACGTGGCCGCCGGGAGCACTACCGCTGACCTGGATGGGGATTACTATGTATTAAACGGCACCAAGACCTTTATTTCCAATGGTCCGGTCGCGAATACTTTCATTATTTTTGCTTCCACTGACAGGTCCAAAGGTACCAAAGGACTGAGTGCTTTTATTGTGCCTCGTGAAACCCCGGGCCTTCGGGTAGGTCAGCACTTCCTCAAGATGGGAATCAGAGCATCTCAGACCTCGGAGATCATCTTGAAGGACTGCCGGGTACCCAAAGAGAACCTGCTGGGACAGGAAGGACAGGGCTTTAAGATA
>JBLNCH010000215.1:0-2665 GCA_050260485.1 Bacillota bacterium
GTCTACCGATGGACGGTGTCCTGAAACAAGTGGGTCTTTGGTCAAGTTGATGATGAGTCTACGGCCTATACCTTCACCCAGGCGCTTTACTTTAAGATGGTAATCACCAGGAGCAATGTAAACATTACCGGTCAATACCGGCTCACCGTCTTCAGCCTCTTTTACGTTGAGAGCAGACATGCCGTTAATCCTTTCGGCCAGTGAACGGGTAAACCCGGGAGGCATATGCTGAACCACCAGCACAGCTGCCGGTAAATCACCGGGCAGTTTAGGTATAACCTCATGAAGGGCTTTGGGACCACCGGTCGATGTACCAATCAACACTAGTTTTTCAGGCGTCCGGTGCGGACGAACAGGTGAACCCTTGGGGGGCTGGAACAGTGCTTTGGTCTTGTGAACCGGTGTTTTCCGGATTTTATCACCGGCCAAGGCCGCTATTCTGATCTTGCTGACAATATCCCGGGCTACGGTATTAATGTCCAGGGACAGGGAGCCGGAAGGTTTGGTGATGAAATCAACCGCACCCAGGTGCAAAGCCTTGACGGTAGCATCCGCACCTTGTTGGGTTAAACTGCTTAACATAATAACCGGCATCGGCGTATCACTCATAATCTTTTCAAGAGCCGCAAGTCCATCCATTACCGGCATCTCGACATCCATAGTGATCACGTCAGGGATGGCTTTCTTCGCTGTTGACAACGCTTCCTCACCATTTGCCGCAGTTGCAACCACCTTCATATCGGGTTGACCGTTTATTATGTCACTTATTATCCTTCTCATAAATGCCGAGTCGTCGACGACCATAACCTTGATTTCTGTCACGGAGAACCTCCTATTATTACGTAATACTAGCGGATTACTTCCATATACTGGTTATACCGCGAAAGAATCTCTTAATGCCTATTGGCTGTTTAGCGGTTACATCCCCCGATTTTTCCAAGAGGCGAGATGATATCCTGCGAATGTTTTGAGCTGCATTCGAGTTTGGGGCATGGGCAAGCAGAGCCTCCTGTTTCATGACTGCGGAATGAACGGCGCGATCTTCCAACACAAATCCGAGTACGTCTGTCTCCACTCCTAAAAACTTCTCACAGACTGATTTAAGCTTTTGCCCTACTACAATTCCCTGCGATTCCGAAAAAACACGATTGACTACGAGATAGTATTTTCCCCTGGCCTCCCGGGCGGCCGCAGTCTTTATTACACCATAGGCATCAGTCAATGATGTAGGCTCCGGAGTAGTCAAAACGATAATATCATCCGCCATCACCGTAAAGCTCAACACGTTATTGTCAATCCCCGCGCCGGTATCAATAATCATGTACTCGAACTGTCCTTCCAATTTGGCAAGCTGAGATATCACCTGTTTGAGATCATGTTCGGCAATATTGGCCAGTTGAAAGATTCCCGAGCCTCCAGGAATTATTTGCAGCCCATGAGGTCCTGAAATAATAATGTCCTTTAATTCTTTCTCCTGTTTAACCACATGGTACAGATTATATTTGGGTACCAGGCCGAGAACAATATCGACATTGGCCAGCCCCATATCAGCATCCAATAAAATGGTCTTCTTCCCCAGAGCAATTAGACATATGGCCAGGTTTATTGCAAAGTTGGTTTTTCCAACCCCCCCTTTGCCGCTGGTCACCACTACCACTCTGGTGCGGCTGATGCCTTTAATCAAATCAGATTCGATTTTCGTCTTAATGCTCTGAGCCATGCTTCGGAGCTTTTCCGCCTGGTCCTTCATCGTCCCAAGTCAACCCCCATAATCAACTGGGCTAGTCCAACATCATCAAGCAATTCGATATCATCAGGCACATTCTGTCCATTGGTCACATACGACAGACGTTTTTTGGTTTTGTGGATAACGTTCAGGATCGGTCCGTAGTAAATGGTCTCATCCAGTTTGGTAAAGATGATTTTATCAATTTTAATGAGGTTAAATCGTTTATATGTGTCCATCAGATCCTCATTCTTGGCGGTAGCGCTCAAAACCAGAATGATTTCGTCAGGGTCTGCTTCCCCCATCAACCTGGCTAGTTCCTCCACCTGTGACTCGTTGCGGGGACTTCGCCCGGCAGTATCAATAAAAATCAGATCCCGGTTGGAGAAACGTTCAATAGCCATTGACAGATCACCAGGCTTATACACCACCTCCAGCGGTAGACCCATTATGTCGGCATAAACTTTAAGCTGTTCCACCGCCGCAATCCTGTAAGTATCAACGGTAATTAAACCTACTTTCATTTGTTCAACCAGACTAAACCTGGCAGCCAGTTTGGCAATCGTCGTTGTTTTTCCTACTCCGGTAGGCCCTATCAGGGCTACGATCCGTGGTTCCCCTTTTTTCAACTCTATACCTCGGGGAGTTTTAATCAGTTCAGCCATCACTTGAACACAGAGGCTCTTTAACTGAGCATTATTACTGACCTTCTCGTGTTCCATCCGTTCCTCGACGGCCATTACGATCCGGTTGGCCAGCTTCTGATCCACCTGTCGTGATACCAAGTGTTTATAGAGCACTCGACCATTGCGGGTTTGAATACTCGGGGGCTCATCTTCAATCCGTCCCCGGAGGTCTTCGACCATCTCTTTCATAAACCTGATTTCGTCAAGGAGCTCATTGTTGGAATACTCCTTATTAACACCCGTCGGGTTCGGG
>JBLNCH010000216.1:0-6895 GCA_050260485.1 Bacillota bacterium
CCAGGTTTATTACGGCGGTATTCATGCCTTGAAAGGCATCAGCTTTAACGTACCTGAGGGTAAGATAATATCACTGATAGGAGCCAACGGTGCGGGCAAAAGTACCACCCTCAAGGCTATCTGCAACCTGGTCAAGCCACAGCAGGGAGAAATCTTTTTTGCGGGCCAGTCAATCAAAGGGCTGCCCACCAATGAAATCATCAAAAAGGGAATCACACTGGTGCCGGAAGGCCGTCACGTCTTTTCCAATCTAACGGTTCTGGAAAACCTCTACCTGGGAGCCTACGCTCGCAAGGAAAAGCATGAGGTACAAAAGGATCTGGAAAGGGTTTTTGAACTCTTCCCACGTCTTAAGGAACGGCTGAAACAAAGTGCGGGCACCCTTTCCGGTGGCGAGCAGCAGATGCTGGCGGTGGGCAGAGCCCTTATGTCCCGGCCGCGTCTGTTGATGATGGATGAACCTTCATTAGGCCTGGCCCCGCTTCTTGTTAAAAATATCTTCGAGATCATCAAAGAAATTAATCGCCAGGGCGTAACCGTTCTGTTAATCGAACAAAACGCCATGGCGGCTTTAGAACTTGCCGATTATGCCTATGTTCTGGAGACTGGGGTGATTGTGCTTGCCGGAACCGGAGCCGAGCTCATCGTGAACAAATCGGTCCGAGAGGCTTATTTGGGCGAAACCCGCTGACGAAAGTAGGGGGCAAAATAGCCCTCCGCCTTGCCGTATAGCGGAGCCGGTTTTAAGGATACAGTCATTCACTATGGCGCTTGTTCGTAACCGGGGTCCATTTTTTTTCCCCTGCTCATTTCGCTTACAGTGTGGCCCGAAGCATTCTTATGTTCACTGATTGCGTTTAAAAAAGCTGTGTAATCGGTTGTCCAGTCAAAAAACCAGGAGCATTGATTGCACTCTGCTCGATACTCCTCGGTGCCCTGAACCTGCGGCGCCATGCCCCCTACCGCTGCGCTCAGGTCCTCATCAGACAATTGATCGGCAGTCTTGAGGGTTTCCTTGTCTTCCCTGGTCATCGCCCGTTCCTCCTTTTTGTTAATAAGATTGACGATCATAAATACGAACGAAGTGACACGTTATCTCAGCGAACGGAAATTTTTTATTGAACTGATCGTCTTTTGTAACAGAAGGTTCTAAATTTTACGCTCATCCTTTACATAGGTAAGGATTCTTTCCGATCACTGAGTAGTTGTTTTTTTAAGCTTGTGGCCTGTACTCGTTGCATGGATAAGGGCTGCGCTTTTTGCGGCGTTCTTATCGGTTGAGCTAAAAGACCAGTTGCATTCAGCGCACTCTTCTTTATACTACGTAGAACCCTTGCCCCCTACCGCTACGCTCAGGTCTTCATCAGGCAATTGGTCGGCAGTCTTGAGGGTTTCCTTGTCTTCCCTGGTCATCGCCCGCTCCTCCTATTGTTAGTTAAGATTGATGATCATAAATACGAACAAAGTGACACGTTAGCTGGAGCGATCGGCAACTATCCCACTTAACTTTGCTGTCAACTATCGTTAGTTAGATAATAATGTAATTGATGCATACCCTGTCAACCCTGTTCTGAACTGTAACAGTTATGGCAACCGATAGTCCCATGATATAGGAAGTGCGTGCCGGGAGAAGGATAGTATTTGCGCTCGAGGACACCCTTTCGGTATTCAATGCCTTTAATCCTATAAACAGAAGGGTAGGTGTGATGGCATTTTTGGAAGGGGGGAGCTTGAAATAACTGGAATTATATGGCTTGACATTTTCCCTTTTTCTGTACACTTTTGTTGAGGTTATCAAAGGAACCGTGACGGTCCTTGTCGAACTTTTTAATAATGCAATTTTCACCAAAGGATTGACTGGCAGGATGTATAACCAAAAAATGCTATGGTTATCTTTCTCCTGGCTGGCAGCACTGGTAATAGCGTGGTATTACCATTATTACCTGGGGATCGATGTAGTCTACACGCATTTCTTCTATTTTGTTTTAATCATAACTTCAATCTATGCCCACCGATTCGTAATACCAGCTGCTGTGTGTCTGGGTAGTATGCATGTCATACTGGGGTTTTTAAATACAGGGATGGTTACAAGCACGACCTTAGTCCGCGCCTTGATGATGATGTTTGTAGCCATTATCCTGTATGGAGCCAGATACTACTTCTATACCAGGGAAAAGGAGCTTAAGGAGAAGCAGGCCAAGCTGCAACTGTTGGTGGAAAACGTTTCTGATGTACCCTGGATACTTAACCTAAGAACGCTCCAGTGGGAATATATGAGTCCCTCCATTGAGCGATTAACGGGATATACCCTGGATGAGATACTGAGCCAACCGGTTGCCCAGATACTGACCCAGGAGGCATACCCCATAGTAGTGGAGAAAATCGGCCAACGCATTGAGAATTTTAATCGTAATGGCAGCAGTCCCCACACTTACAAAGACTGGCTCGAACATACTCGCAAGGATGGTTCAACGGTTCTGGTGGAGCTTATTTCCAAGTATATGAGAAATGAGCATGGTGATCTGCTTCTGATCGGCATTTCTCGGGATATATCCGACCGTTATCAAATGGAACAGAAACTGGCATTCAACCATGCAATAATGGATTCCTTACTGGCGAACACCCCGAATCTGATGTTGTTTGTTGATAAGCACGGGCGGTATATGATGGTCTCCCAAACTCTGGCTGATACTTTCGGATTACCGCCGGAAGAGATCAAAGGAAAACACCTCAGCGAAGTCATGCCGGCCTCACTCGCTTCAAGATATATGGAACATATAAACACCATCATCAGGAAACAGGAGCCGATTGTCTCAGTAGAACTGATACCTGCGGAAGACGGTTACCGGGCATTTGAGATGTGGGGTTTTCCTCTTATAAAACAGGAGGACCAGGTTGAATTAATTGGGTCAATAGGATTGGAGGTAACTGAGCGCAAGAAAGCTGAAGAAAAGGTCCGACAGCAGAACCTGGAGATTCTGGCCTTAACCAATAATGTTTCCGATATTATTGCCAGGTTTGACAAGGATCTCCGTTATGTCTATACCAACCAGAAGAACAAAACTGATCGCTTGATTGGTAAGACCAACCGGGAGTTGGGTATGCCAGAACCGAACCTGACGATCTGGGAAGATGCTATCCGCACGGCCTTCAGGAGCAGATCCGAACAGACGGTGGAAACCAGCAACTACGGTCCCCGCGGCATGAGGTATTATCATTCGGTTATTTCTCCAGAAATGGATGAGGAGGGAGAGGTTTCAACAGTAATTACTGTTACCCGCGATATAACGGACTTGAAAGAACTGCAGCTGGCCTTAAGTTTGGAGAAGCAGAATCTGTACATAACTCTTGAGAGCATTGGTGATGGGGTAGTTTCCACGGATTGCATGGGAAATATTACTCTTATTAATAAAGTTGCTGAGAAATTAACTGGTTGGACCCAAGCCGAGGCACATGGCCGACCATTTGAGGAGGTCTTCCATATTGTTGATGAGCTTACCGGGGAGTTACGCGAAAACCCGATTCAGCAGGTCCTAACCAGCCGGAAGACCATCGAACTTGATAGTCATATGGTTTTGATTTCCAAACAGGGTATGAAAACACCGGTTGAGGATACAGCAGCCCCCATTATTGATGAGAATGGAAATGTCGTGGGGGCAGTGGTGGTATTCCGGGATTTTACTGAAAAGAGAGAAAAGCAGAAGGAGATAGTATATCTCAGCTACCATGATCAGCTTACCGGTTTGTACAACCGTCGATTTTTCGAAGAGGAGAAGAAAAGATTAGACACTCCGAGAAACCTTCCAATTACCCTGGTGATGGCCGATGTTAACGGGCTCAAGCTGACCAATGACGCCTTTGGGCATAGTGTAGGCGATGAACTTTTACGAAGAGCCGCGGAGGTAATTAAAAAAGAATTGCGAGCTGATGACATCATCGCCCGAATTGGGGGGGATGAGTTTTGCATCCTTTTGCCAAAAACCAGTTCCCGGGAAGCAGAAGGGATTATCAAACGCATACGAAAAGCCGTCGCCCAAGAAAAAGTTGGTAATGCGGTCTTGTCTATCTCCTTCGGTTGGGGGACCAAGCAGGAATCTGGTGAGGACATGGACCAGGTTTTTAAAAGGGCCGAAGACGAGATGTACAGATACAAACTGTCGGAGAGCACCGGCATGAGGTATCAAACCGTAAAACTAATTATTCAGGGTCTGTATGCAAAACATACGAGAGAAGAGCTACACTCCTTCCGGGTCAGTCAATTATGCGGGGAAATTGGGAGCGCTTTGGGTCTGAGTTTGGAAGCCATCCGTGAGCTTCGGACAGGAGGTTTAATGCACGATATTGGTAAAATCACTATTGATGAGAACATTTTGGAAAAATCAGGGCCGTTGACTGAATCCGAAAGGCTTGAGGTAAACCGGCACGTGGAGACCGGATACCGCATTCTAAGTTCAGTGAATGAATTTGCGCAGATAGCAGAATTTGTCCTGGCTCATCATGAGAGATGGGATGGTTGGGGCTATCCTCGGGGGCTTAAAGGTGAAGAAATACCATTGGAGGCCAGAATCATTGCCATAGCTGACGCTTATGATGCTATGACCACAGAAAGGCCCTATTGTCGGGCCTTAAGCAAAGAAGAAGCTATCCGTGAATTACGAGAAAATGCCGGTTCCCAGTTTGACCCGGTGATCACCCAGGTGTTTATTGAAAAGGTTCTAGGGGAATGAGTAAAAATGCCGTAGCACTTCAAAGTGTTACGGCGTTAGTCAACCTCATATTATTCTGAACGGGAATTTACTACTGCTTTTGCCACAGCCAATGGCCTATCGCAGCCACCACTATTGGATCATCTTTTCCAGCAGCCAGCTGCTATCTTCTTTGAGCAATTTGCCGGAAAGGGTGATTTCTTTGGTCCCGGCTGGGGATTCTTCAGTGGTGTATATCTGAAGTACCGCCGAGTCTGCTTTAATGTCGGTTAACTCGTAGCGGTAGTCGTTCCAATTAATATAATAGCCCATGCCGCCATCTTTGCTTATGTCAACGAAGATTTTGCCACCCCTATTGTAATAGATGCCACCCCGGTGTTCATTAAGTAAGAAATCGGCTTCCTTCTTTACGTACGTGCTGCGCACAAAGCTTTCCAGTTCGCTGTAGTTTGCGAAGCGGGTATCCTTGACCGGGAGAATTGTGTCTTGGCCGATACCATCTTCCGGGATTTCCGGCTGGAGGATGGCGAGGCCGAAGATATCAAATAAGGCTTCCCGGTTGCGGCTCAGAAGCGTGTCCGCTGATACGTAAAGGTCCCTTTCGTGTTGGTTGTCTGGGAGAGGGGCGATTGTCATCGCGGTGTTCCCCAGTTCCTCATAGGGCAGCTTGAACTCTGGAAAACCGAAGGCATAGGGAGCAATAGCGTACAACTGGTAATAGAATACCAGACCGTCTTCTCTAAGTAAAAAGCTGTCGACTGAGTAATAATCGCGCAATCCCTCCAGGTAATCTTCGAAGTAAAAGAATTCATCTGTTCCTTCACTGGCTTTGATCTGTGATGTTACTGTGGCATACACCTTTTCCAGGGCTTCTTTTTGTTCAAGTCCCAGAATATCAGTTAGCGATAGCTTTTTTCCGGTGGCAAGGCTGAAGGTTTCAGATGTTCTCGTATAATTGGGATGGGCACCACCCGTATATGCATACTGGGTGTTGAGAATGGAAAGGAGGTTATTACCGTTATAAGCAACCTCAAAGTTGGTTTCAATACAGTGGGTCCGGAATTCGTACCCGTTGCTTTGCGTGAATTCCTTATCTGCCCTGGCTATCTGCAAATCCTCTCCCCGGATGCTGTTCATGAAGCTGTCGATCTGGGTTTGGTAGTACTGGTTGATGGCATTAATAGCCTTGTCATCAGTGGGATTAGCAATTTCCGGCACAGTAATTTTAGCCTTCAGTAAAATGGTTCCATCGTTTTCGTCATAAAACGTTTCCGCATGTACCTTATGTAATACCTGTACCGAAGAACCAGGTTGGCCGGTTTTTTCAGCTTGATTTGACGAGGTATTTTTGTTGCAGCCTGATAGTATAAGGCCGGGTAGTAATAGCATAACCAAAATTGACCCGAATCTCTTCAGGTAACGGCTCATATTCTTCCTCCCTTCGTCATCTTGACAACTAACGGACGTCTAACCGAACTGGCCTCGATAGACTCCTTATAGTTCAGTAACGCTGTATCGCTACCTCCTTATTTCGATTTTTACTATGTGAAATGTATTTGAATGCTAATGGTTTATACGAATAATCCGGGATGGTAGCTCACACAGCCAACATGATTAATAAACCCGGCTCACGCGACACCACGATTGATCTTCAATACACGTTTTCTAGCAGGTATTCCCGCATTTTCTGCCTACTCCGCAGGGCAATGGTAGATACGGTACTCTCATTGATTCCGGTCAGCTTCGATATCTCGCGGTTGCTTAGCTCACCAAAGTACTTTAGAGCCAGGACTTGACGACTGCTGCTATCAAGACGCATCAATGCCTGGTAAACCATCCTGCGTTCATCATCCTCAATGGCTTCGTATTGTTCGGCATAATCTATTCTCGTGAGCTCAGCATCACACTCATCCAGGGGTACAGTTCTTTGACGCCGGCGAAAATAGTCAGTCAGGGTGTTGCGGGCAATTGTAAAGATCCAGGTATTGAATTTGGCTTTCTGCGGGTTATAGCTGAATATGTTCCGGGCAACTTTCAGGAATACCTCGCTTACCAGATCCTCGGTATCCTGCTTATGTAATAAACGGTAAAAGATGAAGTTGTATACCTTGGGGAAATAGTCCTCATACATCCGCTCAAATTCGGATGGTAAGGTAAAGTCATACATGCGCTTTACCCCCCGTCCCTGG
>JBLNCH010000217.1:0-3767 GCA_050260485.1 Bacillota bacterium
AGGGTGCAGTCCTGGCGTCCGCTGTTCTGGGTAGTCTGGGGCTGAAGGTATACCCGGAATGGCATGAAGAGCGGGGAGATATCGTACAGACGGTACAGCTTACTGACCTCCAGCAGTTGGAAGCGTTTGTCCGTACGGTCCAGGCCTCCTCACCGGTTGACAGCCATGTTCTACCGGAGTTTGCCTATATGCCGGGCTATGAGGATGATATTATAATGGCTGCCGGTACTTTTGTACAGGGAGCCTCAATCGAGCTGTCGTGCGACGCCCCGCGAAGACCGCCATTTCTGGCATTTTTGCAGGGAGGTTTGACCTACCAGCACACCCGTTACGTGGTGGGTGAGCTGGTCAAATTGCTGCAGGACTCGCAATAAAGCGGCAGCTTCCAAATAAATGGTGAACGCATCCCAATAACCCAGGAGGTACTAGCAGTAGCGAATGGTTATCTGTATAATCAGATTAACTCAGAATCATTTTGAGGGGATTGGGGGATTATTATGGAGATATTTGCCAAAGTATTGGCGATTCTGGTAATGCTGATTGGCATTGCCGGCAGCATCATGCCCGCCCTACCAGGAATACCACTGGTATTTCTCGCCATTCTGGGTTATGGCTGGTATGAAGGCTTCGAACTGGTCAGTGTTCATTACATTGCCGTGATGGGGACCTTAACTTTGTTATCAGTCCTGGTTGATTACATTGCCGGTGTTTGGGGCGCGAAAAGAGCCGGTTCGAGCAAATCAGGGATGTTCGGTGCAGCACTCGGTATAATCATTGGCATATTCTTTGGTCCCATAGGTATCCTGGTGGGTCCGTGGTTGGGAGCCTTTGCCGGGGAATACCTGGTTCTCCAGGATGTCAATCAAGCCGCGAGTGTAGCCACCGGGACGGTCATTGGCATTTTTGCCGGTATTGCATTTAAAGCGCTGTTGGGAATCGGAATGTTGATTTCATTCCTGGTGGTAATCTTCTGATAAACTGATAACGAGAATACGCCGCGAAATCGCAATAAAGGGTGGATAAAATGGACAAACAAGACGTAATGAAACTGGCGGAAGAGCAGGATGTACACTTTGTCAGGCTGCAGTTTACGGATATAATGGGCCTGCCCAAAAACGTATCCATCACTGTTGATCAGCTGGAGAAAGCGCTGGACGGTGATCTCATGTTTGACGGTTCTTCAATTGAAGGGTTTGCTCGCATTGAGGAATCGGACATGTACCTGATGCCCGATCCCGACACTTTTACCATCTATCCCTGGAAGACAACCCGCGATGGTAAAACAGCCCGTCTGATCTGTGATGTCTACGATTCCAACAAGGAACCCTTCCCGGGATGTCCCCGGGTTAACCTCAAGAGAATCGTTGCCGAAGCCCAAAACGAGGGATATGAGATGAATGTCGGTCCCGAGGCTGAATTCTTCATGTTCTTAAAAGATAGTCAAGGCCGACCTACTTTAGAGACTCATGACAAGGCCGGTTACTTTGATCTGGCTCCGGTTGATCTGGGTGAGGATGCCCGGAGGGAAATGGTTCTGACCCTGCAGGATATGGGTTTCGAGATTGAGGCCTCCCATCATGAGGTGGCACCGGGTCAGCATGAGATAGATTTCAAGTATGCCGATGCCGTTACCACTGCAGACCGGGTAATTACCTTCCGCATTGTTGTTCGTACCGTAGCTCAGAAGCACGGGCTGCACGCCACGTTTATGCCTAAGCCGATCTTTGGCATTGCAGGCTCCGGCATGCACCTGAATATTTCGTTATTCAGAGATGGGAAGAACGCCTTTTATGACCCGTCTTCACCAAACGGCCTTAGTGACGTGGCCATGCACTTCATTGCCGGGGTTCTGGAACACGCATCGGCCATAACAGCCATTACCAACCCGACGGTGAATTCATACAAGCGCCTGGTGCCTGGATACGAGGCCCCCGTATATATTGCCTGGTCACCCAAAAACCGCAGCCCGTTAATTCGGATACCGGCTCGCCGGGGAATTGGTACCAGGATGGAGTTACGGAACCCGGATCCCACCTGTAACCCTTATCTGGCCCTGGCAGCCATACTGAGAACCGGTCTGGAAGGTATAAGAAACCGCTCCGTCTGTCCACCTTCAGTTGACCAGAACATCTATGAGATGGATGTCTATGCAAGAGAGGAGGCTGGAATCAAGAGTCTACCCGGAACCCTGCGGGAGGCGTTGCGGGAACTTAGACATGATAAGCTGGTGCAGGAGGCCCTCGGCCCCCATATATACAACCGCTATATGGCCGCTAAACGGATGGAATGGGACAACTACCGGGCCCGGGTTCACCAGTGGGAGATAGATGAATACCTCACCACCTTTTAAAAAAAGGTTTGGGTTTTTCCAATAAAACAAAAAACAGGCCAGCAGTTTACAAACCGGCTGGCCTGTTTCTTACGTTACATGCGTCTGACCAATCCTGTTACTACACCGGAAATAACAACCTCATTAACGACAATTGGCTCCATGGCCGGATTCTCGGGACGCAATTCGACGTAACCATTCCGGTGATAAAAACGCTTGACCGTCGCTTCATCATCTATAAGAGCCACCACGATATCCCCATTGTTTGCCACATCTTGTGAGCGGACGATTACCAGATCCCCATCCAGTATCCCGGCTTCAATCATGCTATCACCACTGACCCGCAACAGGAAATAGTTCCCCTTACCAAGGAAATCCGCTGATACGCTGAAATACCCGTCGATATTCTCAACCGCGGTTATCGGGACACCGGCGGCAACCTTGCCCACAATCGGCAGGGTGATTATCTCGGTATCAATCGAATCATCATTATCATCTGCCAATATCTCGATGGCCCGGGGCTTGCTGGGGTCCCTCCTGATCCATCCTTTTTCTTCGAGCTGGGTCAGGTGTACATGGACGGTAGAGCTTGAACTCAGACCGACCGCCTGACCGATCTCCCGTACGGATGGTGGATATCCGTGTTTTTTTATATGTTGTTGCAGGTAGTTCAGGATCTCCTTCTGCCGGGCAGTAAGGGCAGGTTTGTTTTGCATCTTCCCCTCCAGTTTTTATTCAGTATAGCATGGATTTTAAAAATAAAACAATTGTTCGCTCTGAAGTCTGCAAGGTCTTTATCGTCTAATCCCAAAAACTTTTGGCATCGACATTCTCCATAGCTTTCAGCATCCGCCGCTTGCTGTACGGGTAACGCGATTCTAAAGTATTTAAAAACGCCTTCACGGTTTCGCGGTTAGTAGTGCCGGTAGCCGGACATCGGCTGCTTTTGACCGGCAAGTTTAAAAGAGAAGCAATTTTCGCAATTTGTTTTTCCTCTACGTAGATTAATGGCCGTATAAGGGATAGATTCATACGGCTCAGGAAGGTAACCGGCCTGAAAGTACGGTACTGTCCTTCAAATATCATCGACATCATTAAGGTAACTACAGCATCATCAAGGTGATGACCCAGGGCCACCTTGTTGCAGCCGAGTTCAAGGGCTGTACGGTTCAAAGAACCAGATCTTAGATTCGCACAAAGAGCACACGGGTTAGATTCCCGGCGCTCTTCAAAAACTAGGGGACCTATCTTGGTTGGTACAATCTTGTGCGGTAAGTTCAGAGCAGCACAGTACTCAGTGATGGGGTTCCAGTCTTCACCCCAACCCAGATCAATGGTTACCGGAAACACCTCGAATTCCAAGGGGGAATAATCCTTCAACAACTGGAAGGCGTACAGCATCACCAGGCTGTCTTTACCCCCGGAGACTCCCACCGCG
>JBLNCH010000218.1:0-3451 GCA_050260485.1 Bacillota bacterium
CCTCCAGGAAATGTTGAACAAACACCGTCAGGTATACGTCAAGCCGGCCGGTGGCTGTCAGGGACACGGGATCAGCCGGGTCAGGATAAGCAATGGTGCCTACATGTGTCAGGGTACTAAAGATATCCAGGAATATAAATATAACGATATTACCCGGGTGTACAAAAGAACCAGGGCCGCCAGTAAATCCAAGATTATGCTGGTTCAGCAGGCCATTACCTGTCCTTCGAGATCCGGGCATTTTGACGTAAGGGCTATGGTGCAGAAAGATCATACCAACAACTGGCATATTACCGGTCTGGCCGCCAGGGTCGGCATGAAAGGTCGGGTTACGACCAATCTGCATACGGGAGGTAAGGCGCAAAGACTGGAACAACTGCTGGCAGCCTGTGGGTTCAATGGCAGCCAGATATCGGATATTATTTCCAAAACCAAGAAGCTGGCATTAAAGATTGCCGGGTCTATCGAAAGACATGTACAGCCCATCGGGGAAATTGGCCTGGACTTTATCATTGATACTAAAGGTCAGGTTTGGTTTCTGGAAGCCAATTCAAAACCAGGGCGAAAAGCCTTTAGCCAAATGGAGTTGAATAAGGAAAATAGATTAACCATAATGCGCCCAATGCAGTATGCCCGTTATCTTGCTGGATTCCGGGATGGGGGATAGGTGATGAATACGGGGAAGAATTCGAAAATTGACACGTTCATCAGTGAAGAGTCCACACAATCCCAACGACCCGGCATAGCTGGTAATGATTCTCCTGGTCAGAAGAAGTCCCATGAAAAGAGCGGTAAGCAAAAGAAAACAGTAATCGGAATACTTACCACCAACAGACTTCACCGCGGAAGGATAAAACCTTACGGCGTACAGGGGGAGTTAAGCTTCTTAAGCCGTATGGGGCGAAGGGTACCCGCCGAGGTTTATGTCTTTCACCCATGGGACATAGATTGGAAAAACAATCGCTTCACCGGCTATCGTTTTCATGCTGAAGAAGACGGCTATGGTCACTGGGAGAAATATCAAATGCCACCACCGGATGTTGTATATGACCAGATATACAACCGGGTTGCCGAGCGGCGCTACCTTCAGGACCGTACCCGTCTCAAGAAGCTGACTAATGGGAGGTATTTTAACCCCTGCTACCTTAATAAACACCAAGTTCATCGTGATCTACAAAAGGTCCCTGAGATCCGCAGCCACTTACCGGAGGCCCGGGTATTAAAGAAATCCCTGGACTTGAGGTCAATGCTCATGTCTTACGGTTGCCTCTACATAAAGCCAGTAACCGGAAGCCTGGGGCATGGAATTATCCGGGTTACCCGGGAATCAGGGCGCTTTGTCCTTAAAACCCGGGGAGGCCAAGTACGCTATGCTCTGTCAATCAATGAGATCTACCGCAAGATTCGGGCAATCATTGGAAAAAGATTGTGCCTTGTGCAGCAGGGAATCAGCCTGATTACATATGAAGGCGGGGTAGTAGATATTCGTACTCTGATGCAAAAGGATGGTAAAGGATCGTGGACTATTACCAAGGTTTATGCCCGGGTGGGAAGAAAGGGCAATATCACTTCGAACCTGGCCAGCGGCGGCACCCCTCATGCTTTGAACCGAGTTTTCTCGCGATATTTCGATAACGAACGGATAACTGAACTAAAGAAACAGATTCGTGAGCTGTCGATCAAGGTTTGCGAAGCGGTTGAAGAGACATCAGGTTATACCTTCGGTGAAATGGGGGTTGATCTCGGTCTGGATAAAGACGGACACATCTGGATTATTGAAGTCAATTCCAAACCCCGTCGTACCGTTCATGGCAAGGGATCACCGAAATTGATTACTCTATCCTTCACCAAGCCGTTGAGGTTTGCACATTACCTGGCAACCAAAGGCCCTGCCAAACACAGTGATAAGCAGCATGGGAGGAGTGCCAGATGAAAGACGCATTAAAGAAACCTCAAGCTTATCCCTCACCCAATATTAAACCTTTGATAGGGGTTTTAAGCTGTCCAATTGGCAAAGAATCTAGACTGATACTATCCAATTACAAGGAATTAGTCGCTCAGGGGAGAAAACGGGGAATAACTGTGTATGTTTTTCATCCTCAGAATGTTGACTGGGATGAAGGTCAGGTTATCGGATGGACTCTCGGTAAGGATGCCGGGAAGGATAGATGGATTTTATATAGATTTCCACTGTTTGATGTGGTGTATAACCGCATACCGAACCGCAAAGCGGAAAAACGCCCTGCAGTTAAAGCATGTCTGGAAAACCTGCAGCGCAAAAACATCCCGTTCTTCAACCCATTCTTCTTAGATAAATGGGTTACCTATAACTGGCTGCTTAAGGACCGCAAGGTAAGCGGTCATCTTCCAAAAACTGAGTTATTCAACCCATCGGGATTGGAAAAGATGCTTAATGAATACAGTTCTGTCTACTTAAAACCACGTTGGGGCAGTGTGGGCCGGGGGATTGTTCGCATCGATAAAAACAAACAAGGCTATGTTATTAACACCAAAACTTCCAGAGGATATTTAGCCCATGAGGAAAAGGACATCTCAAAAGTAATCGCCCGACTTAAATTCATACACCCTCGTAACAATTATATGATGCAGCAAACTATTGACCTCGCCCGGTACCAGGGCCGAGTCTTCGACATTAGAACCCTTATCCAAAAAGACCTTGAAGGGGAATGGAAGGTAACGGGAATTGGAGTAAGGTTAGCAGCCAAAAATGCCCATCTGACTCATGTCCCAAACGGTGGTCAAGTCCTTCCTCTAAAAACCGCCCTGGGTGATATCCTGGAGGCCAACGAAATACGGATGCATGTGATTTATAACCGTATTATAGAACTGGCTCAAGCCGTTGCATCCGGTATTGACCGGAGCAGTCACATGTCCTTTGGGGAATTGTCTCTGGACATCGCTCTGGATACCAACCTTTCTTTATGGCTTATTGAGGCCAACTCCAAACCATTTCGCTTTGATGAACCCGAGATTAGGGCGCTTTCTCGCAATCGGGTTCTAGATTATGCTACCTATCTGACTCAACAGAAATAGAAGGGAAGCGAACTTTTGTGACGGTCAAATTCATATATGCCAAGGGTGAGACCGCCTCCAAACTCGGCAAACAGCTATCAGCCCATAAACGCCGTATTGAACTCAAGGAACAGATTATTGGAACTGCGCCTCATGTTGTATTTAGCATTCCGGAAAAGCCGGAGCGGACGAAAGTTATTGAGGTAAATGAACAGAATGCAATCAGGCTAGCCCTATCATCCGAAGCAAAAGAGGTATTCCAGTTGAATCGTCTGGATACATCTACTGCCAATGACAATCTAGCCCGAGAGTACAAAGTAATAATAATGAACCTTACTCCACTAAAAGTATGGACGAGGGATGCATCTTCCGGACCGGATAATAAAAGCAAATGGGTTGTTATCCGATCTGACGCCGA
>JBLNCH010000219.1:0-5078 GCA_050260485.1 Bacillota bacterium
TTAGTAGTTGGTTATTCAGCCATTGAAAAACTACCATTATCGTTCATCTCCTAAACACCCATTATCCAACTTGCTGCACTGTTCAATAGCAAAATCAATCTCCGTAAACAGATCTCGCAATGCCTCAATGTTCTTCTTATTAAGGGAATACCTCATCCAAACCCCATCACGAACCCCTTCGACAAGTCCGCTTGAGCACAAAATTTTCATATGATACGAAAGAGTGGGCTGCGTTATATTAAAGTGTTCGAGTATCTTGCAGGCACAAAGCTCTCCCCCCGCCAGCATTTTTTTATTATCTCCAGCCGTTTTTCATCTGCAATGGCTTTCAGAAGGACAGCTTGTTGTGCGAAATCATTCTTCAATGAGGACCCCTACTTGTTATCTCATAGAAACATATTTATATATTTATGTGTTTATAGTACCTTCAAAGATTGACTAATGTCAATGTGATGGTTTCGCGAAACAATTCGGCTAACCATTCTCCCCTTGCAATGCCCAACGGCCAATGGTCACATGGGGCCACCCCTTATCCGTATATGCACGGGCAAAAACATTTCTATCATTCTCGTTGAACCTTAGCGACTATTCGGAATGAAAGCTTTGCGAAGTGAAATAGTATAATATGAAAGGTGTCCGGATTCATTATCACAGGAGGCTGTTTTGCCTATATTGTTTGAAGAACAAGCTGAGACCATCGTTAACATTAAGCCATCATGCCCTTGGTGTTTAACCCCAGGGCAGCAGGTAATGATACAAACGGTAAAAAACTTATGTGAAAACAGCAAGATCAATGAGGATGATCACTACTATTTGTGCCTTTCCCCAGACTGTGCTTCAGGATACTTCTCCCAAAAGGGCGAGGTCATTCCCAAGAATGCGTTATCGGTTCCGATCTGGTTTAAGGAAAAATTATCGGTGCCAGTATATTACTGCCAGCACGTGACAGACCAACAAGTATGGGAACATGTCCTAATAAGCAGTGTTGCAGCAGTCTTGAGGAAATTCAAGCACACACGGGAGCCAATACTGGCTGCCAGTGTAATTTTAAAAAACCCGGCGGGCCGGTGATGCAAACCTATGGTTCAAAAGTTGATTGAACAGGCGCTACAGGCTCGAAGACCCAAAGGCAACGAATGAACATAACTGAGGTGACAGTTTATGTCTATAGATTTAAATCATATCTGGGAAGAGCTCAGTGTTCCACTTAAAAGCTTTATAAAGAAACGAATAGATAATGATACAGATGCCGACGATATTTTACAGGATGTTTTTTTGAAAATCCATAATAGTATTGGTGACCTGCGAGATGAAGATAAAATTCACGCCTGGGTATATAGGATAACCCAAAATGCAATTATTGATTATTACAGACGATCTGGTAAATCCATTGAGTTACCACTTGTTTCTGAAGATGTAACGATGGAACCTGACAAGGATTTAAATTCAAATGTAGAAATATCAACTTGTTTAAGAGCCATGATAGAGTGCTTGCCGGACAAATATAAGGAAGCTATTCTGCTAACGGAATTTCAAAACCTAACTCAAAAAGAGTTGAGCGAGCGAATGGGTATAACGTTATCGGGTGCCAAATCGAGGGTACAGCGAGGCAGGGAAAAGTTGAAGGAAATGCTTTTAGGATGCTGCCATCTTGAGTTTGACCGGCATGGAAATGTCATTGACTACAAGCATAAAAGCAGTGAATGTAAATATTGCTAGGGAAAACTGGAACGCAGAAATGCGTCCTTTTTTCTTTTTTTGCGTCTTAATGGGGTGAAAAGACTAATTACAAAATAAGGAGTGATAAGAATGAGTGAAATTAACAATTCGAGTTGCTGTTCCTGTGCTCCAGGGTGTTGTGTCAGCATACCTGATAATGCAGTTCTTGATAAAAAGCGATTAGTGATTGACTTTTTATACCTGGACTTAAGCGTATGCACACGTTGCCAGGGTACAGATAACACCCTTGATGAAGCCTTAGCCGAAGTTTCTAAGGTGCTGGAGGCGACTGGAACTGAAGTAGTACTAAACAAAATCAATGTAAATACTGAAGAATTGGCTGTTGCATACAAATTCAAAAGTTCCCCTACTATTCGTGTGAACGGGCATGATATCCAAATAGAGGTTAGAGAAAGCCTTTGCGAATCTTGCGGGGATTTATGCGGTGATGAAGTCTACTGCCGAGTTTGGGTTTATCAAGGTAACGAATATACTGTACCACCCAAAGCAATGATTATTGAGGCAATCCTTAAGGAAGTATATGGAGGAAATCGGGGCGATGATGCTACAGAGCAGGAATATGTCATGCCGGATAACTTGAAGCATTTTTATGCTGTTATGGAAAGCAAGTAGCAACTGAAATCCAGCGTTTTGATCCATCCGACTCAATAGATTGCCGTCAAAGGCTCCCGGTTGCATCGCTACGCAAGTATGGTTCAATTCGCTAGCAAAACCGATAATATTTTTCGAGACATTAATGTTGTGGTTTATTGACTGTACGAACATCGAGGCTGCTCCAAGAAGTAAGAAACGCGGAGCAGTCTCTCCTTTTTGGAGGTAACCCTCAACATTTCACACTAGAGTAAAGCATTTGGATTAAATTGGAAATTACCTTGACAACTTTTATTATTGCAATACTATATGATTATAAATGCATATACTCATTTAGGGAAGGTCAGCAGGTGGATATTGTTGAGATATTTAAAGCGTTAGCTGATGAAACGAGAATTCGAATGCTTAACGTTTTGAGAAGAGGTGAATTATGTGTCCGTGACTTTGAGGCGGTTCTGGACATTCAACAATCCAACGCCTCCAGACACTTGAATAAACTAAAATCTGCGGGAATCATTGTCTCCAGGAAGAATTCCCAATGGGTTTATTATCGATTCAACGACAGGATATTCCGTAGATTTCCGTTTCTTACAATCATTATCGAGGATGAAATCGGGAGAATCAGTGTATGTAAAAAAGATTTGGCCCGATTGGAGGAGCACAAATTAAGTAGTACATCTGAAAATGGCCCCAGAATGCTGAAATCTGTGGGTAGAGCCAATTATTAGTCAAAAATCCGGATGCATGTGTGAAGCGTAAGTATTAGAAAAATTAGTATACAGCGAAAGAGGTTTACTATGGGAAAAAAGAAGATATTATTCATTTGTACCCAGAACTCCGCCCGTTCACAAATGGCAGAGGGTCTATTGAGAGCGATGTATGGAGATCGCTACGAAGTCTTCAGTGCCGGTACGAACCCATTCCGTGTTAACCCCTTTGCTATAGAAGCAATGAAAATGATTGGTATTGACATCAGCGGCCATCACTCCAAAAGTATTGACGAATTCGCAGACACGCCCATTGACTATGCAGTTACCGTCTGCGACAGCGCCAAGGAAACGTGTCCATATTTCCCAAGTGCCAAGGTTCTGATTCACCATAGCTTTAGTGACCCGGCAGCAGTGAATGGCAACGACGAAGCTATACTAGCTGAATTCGAACGGGTTCGCGATGAGATCCGGGTTTGGATTAAGGAAGCTGTTGCAAATAAACTTTTTTAGGATTCAAAAGATTCCCTGCCTACGTTGTTCGGGATATCGGATTGCAGGGATCTAACCACCCTATCCCTTCTTCAAAACGAACTAATCGCCCGCGTCAAGTAGGGTAGCAGTTGGCGCGGGTGATCAGGTCGTTAACCAATCTGATTCGTTCTTTTGGCTAGATAAAGTACAATAAGTTTCGCAAATTTGAATAGCGTCCTAATGTGAAAAGGACATGGGCGCAACCGCTTGGTAGAATTAAGTTGCCCAACACAATTCACCAAGAAAGGGGTCGCAACACCATGTCCGAGAAGATTATACACTTAAACGAAGGGGCCATAAAGAACGAACTGAAGGAACTCGTACGTCACAGCGTAGAGGAGACACTCAACAGCCTATTGGAACAAGAAGCAGAGGAGCTAACTAACGCAGCACGCTATGAGCGAACCGAGGAGCGTAAGGGCTATCGTTCCGGCCATTATGAGCGTAACCTAACTACAACATCAGGGAATGTGAAATTGAAGATGCCGAAACTTAAAGGTATAGCTTTTGAGACCGCGATTATTGAGCGATATCGCCGACGGGAAAACTCGGTGGAGGAAGCGCTGATTGAAATGTACCTGGCTGGTGTCTCGGTACGCCGGGTAGAAGATATAACCGAAGCACTATGGGGAACCAGGGTTTCTGCTGGGACAGTCAGCAACCTGAATAAGAAAGTCTACGAACACATTGAGACCTGGCGTAATCGTCCCTTGAAGGGCAAGTATCCCTATGTTTATGTTGATGGAATCTATCTTAAACGCAGCTGGGGTGGCGAATACGAGAACGTTGCAATTCTGATAGCTATGGCCGTCAATGATGACGGATATCGTGAAGTAATCGGTGCCGCAGAGGGAATGAAGGAGGACACGGCCAGTTGGCTTGAGTTCCTAAAGAGTCTTAAGCAACGCGGTTTGGAAGGTACGCAGTTGTTCATCGGTGACAAGTGTCTGGGGCTGCTGGAAGCAGTCAATGAGGTGTTCCCGAACTCCAAGTTCCAGCGATGTACCGTACATTTCTACCGAAATGTGTTCTCAGTCACGCCCCGATCGAAGATGAAGGAAGTTGCTGCCATGCTTAAAGCGATTCACGCCCAGGAAAGCAAGGAAGCAGCTAAAGAAAAAGCAACGAAAGTAGTCGCTAAACTTCAGGATATGAAGCTAAAGGAAGCAGCCAAGAAGATCGAGGATAGTATTCTTGAAACCCTTACATACATGGATTTCCCCTATGCTCACTGGTCAAAGTTGCGGAGCAACAACGTAATTGAAAGATTAAACCGGGAAATACGCCGCAGAACCCGTGTTGTTGGCACTTTTCCAGATGGGAATTCCGCATTGATGTTGGTTTGCGCTAGGTTGCGTCATGTAGCCAGTAAAGCCTGGGGCACCAAACGATATATGAGCATGACACACCTGTATGATATGCAAAAAGAAGAGCCTAATCAGGTAGCTGTCTAGGTTGGTTTCCAAGCGGTTAAATTCAAATTTGCGAAAAAATCTTGACGGTACC
>JBLNCH010000220.1:0-3528 GCA_050260485.1 Bacillota bacterium
CTAAACTGCCCGCATTATCCTCAACCGGTTGAGTTCTGGTTAACTGTGGATTGAGGCTCATTACGGGCGAAAAACTGGCGATAGATCATGGCGATATAAGAAAGAACCAGGGGCAACCCGCACAAGGCCAGGATTAACATGACTTTCAAGGTTAATTCTGAAGACGATGAGTTAAACAGGGTCAGGCTGGTGACCGGGTTCGCCGGGTTAGGAACCAGTGCCGGAAACATCGAGGCCCCCAGAACTCCCCACAGGCTGATTAACAGCAGACTGGATACCAGCACTGGCAGGTAAGGAATACTCTTTTTCAGGGCAGCAGGGTAGTATATAAGACAAGACACCAGCAGAACCGGGATAAGATAAATCACCGGATAAGCCTGGTAATTGACAAAGACCTGTGGTTCAAATAGTAAACAATAGAGGCTGAGAACCACGAAAATTATGAATGAAGCCATCCAGTACCGCTGAGCCGAAATGTATGCTTTTTCCTGCACCGTCCCCCGACTGGTGGCTATAATAAAACCGGCTCCCTGTAACCCAAAAAGACACACAGCGAAGATACCGGTTAGCAAAGCAAAAACATTCAACAGTTCCAAAAAGGTGCCGGTATAGTAACCGTTCTCATCCAGAAGCAGCCCCACCAGCAGGTTACCCATCGCTACTCCCAGCAGCAAGCAAACCAGGCTGCTTCCGATGAGGAAAACCTTTTCCCAGGAACGTGTCCAGCCCGGGCTGTCAACCTCATGATCTATTTCAATCGCTACTGAGCGCAGAATAAGAGCCAGCAACAGCAGCATAAGTGCAAGATAGAAGCCGGAAAACACATTTGCATAGACCCGGGGGAAGGCGGCAAACAGAGCCCCGCCGCCGGTGAGCAGCCATACCTGGTTGACACCCCATATTGGCTTCAGGTTATACAGGATCTCTTCGCGTTCTTCCGGATTCCTGAAACGGTACAGCAGGTGGCCGGCACCGAGATCGAAACCGGATAGAACGGTATAACCCGCCAGAAGTACTCCAACCAGGATAAACCAGGTTATCTGCAGACCTGTCATATGGATGCCGCCTCCTTTCCGGATGAGCCTGTAATCGCTGCCTGTCTTACTTCCCGGGCAATAAGGAAGACCCACAGGCCCAGCAGCAGGAGCGCTATTATTGAAAACATAACCAGGGAGGCAGCGATCTGTTGAGCCGGGACGTTGATAGATACGGCATCCGCAGTCCGCAGCAGACGGTAAACTATCCAGGGCTGTCGCCCTACTTCAGCCGTAATCCATCCCAGTTCATTACCAATGAACGGCAGGGGGATGAAAAACACGGCGAGCCGCAGGAAACAACGGCTGCTGTATAAAGTGTTCTTTTTCAGCAGTACCAGACCCCAGAGGCTTAGGAGGAAAAAGAGGATTCCTAGAATGACCATGGGATGAAATGTGTAAAAAGTCGTCTTAACCGGTGGCCATTCATTAACTGGAAAGCTGTTTAAACCCTGGATTTCGCTGTTCACGTCCATTGTGACCAGCCAGCTCAGTAATCCAGGTATTGCAATCTGGTTTCGAACGGTGCGGTTTTCTGGGTCCACCTGGCCGAAGAGCATAAATGAGGCGCCTCTCTCAGTTTGAAACAGGCCTTCCATAGCCGCAAACTTCTCCGGCTGGGTTGATGCTACCTGCAAGGTATGGTAATGGCCGATCCCGAATTGGGCCAAACAGGCTATGACCGCGGCAATAAGTCCAATGCGCAGAGACTTGCGGGCAATTTCCAGCTCCCGGTTTCTTAAAAGCATCCAGGCGCTGATGCCCAGGATGAAAAATGCTCCGGTAATGACGGCGGCATCTATGGTGTGCAGGTAACGGGGCAGGGTAGAAGGATTGAATACCGCTTCAACAAAACTGGTCAGTTCGGCACGGCCGCCAACAACCTGATAGCCAGCCGGGGTTTGCATCCACGAATTGGCGACAATGATCCAGAAGGCGGATAGGGTAGCACCCAAGGCCACCAATAAGGAGGACAGGCGGTAGATTGCCGGAGATACCCGTTTTTCGCCCCAGACCAGGACCCCGATAAAGGCCGATTCGAGGAAGAAAGCCAGTACCCCTTCGGCAGCGAGTGGAGCACCAAAGATATCACCGACATACTTGGAATACTGTGCCCAATTGGTGCCGAATTGGAACTCCATGACAACACCGCTGACAACACCGACCACAAACGTAATGGCCAGAAGACGCACCCAAAAACGTGACATCCTGCGATAGATGTCATCCCGGGTGCGATAGTAACGTCGCTGCATGAAGTAGACAATCCAGGCCAAGCCGATGCTCAGTGGAGGAAAGAGAAAGTGAAAGCCCACGGTAAGACCAAACTGGATGCGCGAAAGCAGTACAGCGTCTATATTTATACCCCCCTTTCTATAAATCTAAGACGGAGTCTGCTTAAATCAGGTTTATGTGCGCATCACGCAGAAGTGGCCTTATATATTATGTTAGCGGCGGCAAATATAGGGAATCAATCTCATGGGGGGCTTGAGCTGATCATGCTCCATAATCCTCGAGCGCTGTAACTCCAGTCGTTAACCCGAAGCCAATTTATGTTAATTGCGCTCTCTTATCTTCAGCCACTCTTCCCGGGTGAGGAAGCTCTCCTCCACGTTATCCTCCATCTCCAGGAACATCTTATAGGGGACGCTGAAAGAGAGTATATCCTTTTCCAGGTATTTCCGAGCTGAGACATCGGTAAGGCCGATAACTGCCTTTGGGGTGTCAGACTTAGCTTCGTTTAAGGGGATGATACAGATGCTGTGGCAGCCGGCGCTCCAGGGGACAATAACATTATCGCTACCAGGTCGGCCGTAGTTGGCCAGGACGACCAGGGCCGAAATCTGATCCGGGGTAGCCAGAAAAACCACGACTTCAGGCTTTTCCGTGGGCAGGAGCCTTTCCAGTGGTTTAAATATGACATACTCGGTCGGCACATCATAATAGGGCAGCGCGTCGATGAATGTTTTGGCGAGTTCCGGAGTTTTCTTGTAGGCTTCCCCGTGGACGAAGAGGGGCCTTTTCTTCGCCAATTCTTTTCCTTCTCCGCTTTCGAAGAACTCCTTGTTTCCCGTAGACAGAAAATACTCAATGCCGCCGGGGAAACCGGAGTAGGTGTTACCAAAACCCAACCCGGCACCACCTCCGATGCAGCCATAGGTTTTGCGGTCAAAAACGGCCGTACGTCCCTTGGCGGCGGCGTTCAGCATGGAAACAACGCATCCCCGGCGACCTTCCTTGAACTGAAGGGCACCTTCCGGTTTCTCATCGGCAAATACAATAGCTACCGGTGAATACCTGAGCTTGACGGCCTCAGCAATCCTGCTTTTCATCTTATACACCTCACATAATCAAACAGGGACCAACAAGGGGACGGCAGCCTGTGTGAAAATTAAGAGCGAGTGCATGAAGATTCGTCGATATGCAGAATCACATATTCGCCGGCTCGCGAGTGAGCGACGTTGTGACGAGCCGTTACATCCCCCAACGAAGTTTT
>JBLNCH010000221.1:0-3006 GCA_050260485.1 Bacillota bacterium
TGCTTTACTCATGACTTTCATAGAAGCCGGATTTTTAGTCATAGCTGCTGCCCAAATCCTATTCAAATCTAATTCTTCAAACCCAAATTTAATTATTCTTTTTGCTGCTTCTGTGGCATACCCACAACCCCAATAAGATACTCCAAACCAGTAGGATAATTCTCCTCTATTGTGTTCTTCATCTATTCGAATCATTGCGGTTCCCACTAACTCGTTATTAGACTTTAACACAACAGCAAATATAAAAGCTTCACCTTTAGCCGCTCTTTCTTGATGTGTTGATATCCATGATAAAGCTTCTTCTTTTGTAAAGGGATAAGGAACAATAAGCGTGGTTTCAGCAATTCGTTTATCGCCAAATAATTGAGCTGCTTTCTGTGTATCGGTTAAAACGAATGGTCGCAGTATTAATCTCTCTGTTTCCAAGATTGGTATCATAAAGACAGCCCCTCTACACCTTTCGGAATACCGCAAAAACCTGCAGGGGGAATCCTGAATCGTCGGCTACCAGCTTGGCTCGGTCCGCTTCTGACAGGCGCCCTAATGCTTCTGGGGACAGGTAATCGAAGGACTTCATCTCCACCATTTCCAGGCCGCAGCTCTGGAACAGGCTGGCCAGGCTGGCCGGTTCCCAGTGATGCAGGTGCAGCATGGCCGGAAAGGTTGCCCCGCGGGACTCCTCCTCCAGCCTCTGGTATAATTCGCCATTGGCATTTGGAACTGTGACAAATACCAGGGCCCCAGGCCGGGTCACCCGGGCAAACTGCCGGATCACCGTGGAGGGGTCATAGGTGTGCTCCAGCACATCCAGACATGCGACAACATCAAATTCCTCATCAGGAAAGTCAAGGCTGTCCAGACTTCCCTGGATGAATGTCGGCTGCTCTTGGCGTTTTTTCAGGGTACCCTCCTTGATAAAAGTCCTGTTCCCACCGAAGATTTCTCCCATCTCAATCTCAATTAGGCCGATTATCCGGGACAAGAATGAATCCTTACCTTCTTGCAGCATATTGGCCATCCCCCGGGCCCTGTTAATTCGGGGTCTACACGCGTCGATACCGGTGACCGCAAGGTGCTGGCTCATCAACAGGGAGGCAAACCCCGCTCCACAGCCGGCATCCAGGGCCTTACCCTCCAGAGTCTTAATATGCGGGTATACCAGGTTCAGAAACGAATACTCGCCGCCGGAGGAGAAGTTGATTAAGGCGATAACCTCATTGAGAGTGAAGAGGTCCTCCTGATTAAGTATCGGAGCCAGGTTGATCCGGAACCAGTTCCTGGCTTCAGGCTGCTCGATCAACAGCGGGATTAGCTCGTCGACCCCGGAAATAGCGAAGTGTTCCTGAGTTTTTGTTTTCGCCGCCGGGGACAATCGTTCCCAGGCGTACTGTATGAAGAAAGGATAACAGACATTGTTGCTGTCATCGAACATGATGCACTGGACAGGGTCCTGCCGGCGGATATCCGCCATCGTCTCATAGAATGCTATTTGAAACTCCAGGGCCTCCGTATCACTGCGCGTAAACATGTAGGCCAGGTTATGCGGGGTTTTGGTCAGATTGTCCGGCAGCAGTGCGATTATCCGTTCCGCGATGTCCGGGGCTGTATGGTTAAGGTAGTAATCAAGGAACCGTTCCAGAATCATAAATTCACCCCTGCTATTTATTAATGTTCGGCCAATCAATAGGCAGAACCAGGTCCCTCGTCAAAGGTTTTAATCAGATCAGTAAATACCCAGCCGGTAACTGGGAAACTGGAGTCGAAGAGGAGGTCACAGCAACTGCAGGACATGGCGGTATTCATCCCGCTGGGGACCACTCCCCAGCTGCCAGCTGAATCTCACCTGAAAGGAGGCCTGCCCCCCGTTCACCTCTACATAAGGCCTGATGAGCAGCCCGGAAGCATTATAGCCCAGCTCACTATGGGTGGGAAACACATACCCCCGGTAGTAGCTCTTTACCGCCGGTTCAATCACCACCCGTTCTATGGCCTGGCCGGAGTCAATCTCCCAGAATAGGGAATAGCGTGAGGCCGTTCCCTTTCCGCTTACAGACTCGCAGACATATGCCAGCTGGGAAGGTTTCGGGAACCTGCTGATTTCATGCTGGTAGGAACCGCTTTCCGCTCCTGTGCGCACCACCTCGTAGGCTATCTCAGCGGCTCCTCCCCTTATACCCAGCCAGGACGAGGGTTTTAGCTCTCTCTCGTCCGAAGGGACCACCGAGGTCACCAATTCCGGTGCCAGGTAAACCCGGTCTTCACAATCACCATCAACAACCTGAACCTCGATTGACACAAGAAGTGATGCGTGGTATACGTGGAAGGTTTTCCGTATCTTAAGCCTCAGGTTCCTATCACCGTTGCGGATAAGCGGGGACTGTTCCAAAACTATAACGGTCTTACCCTCCTGTGCTTCAGCACCAACAAGCTGGTACCATGGTGATTCCTGCTCCAGAGGCACCCATCTCCCATCCTTCAAGGTGGCGAACGTTACTCCCATGCTGTTGCGGCACCTCTCCACTCTGCCTCCTTCTGGGTAAAACTCCTCCTGGAGTTCAGAATCGGTTTCGGTAAATACCAAGGAGTGACTGATCCCGAGTACCTCGCTGTACGCAACCGGGAATAGCATCTCCTTTTCCAGGTAACTCAACAGCTCCGGGAATCTCCAGTCCTCTTTGATACCCTGGTGAAATATCACCTGTCCCTTCCCCACATGGATGACGATAGTCTGGTGCCGGGTGCGGACGATAACTTCATCTTCGCCATCCATATCCCAGTCCCGGATCTGGATCTCCGGCAGATGGTATCCCTCACCCTTGATCCGCTCCAGGGCTTGATCCGCAAGTCTTTCCGCCAGTTCCAGATAGGCCAGCCCCTGCAGATCGAAATACGCACATGAACCGTAGGATGGATGCCGGCTGGCCCAACGCGGGTCCTCCTGGTAAGCCAGATTCCTCACTCGCTGGATAACGCGGTAAGCCCGGGCCATTTCATCCGAATACCTGT
>JBLNCH010000222.1:0-5997 GCA_050260485.1 Bacillota bacterium
TCCGGGATAGCATCCCGGTAACCTGCATATCCGATTATTCCACACAACTTTTTATAACCTCCTCATAAAAAACCACAGGCCGGACCTTTTGTAGCTCCATTGCTGGAGGGTTTTGTAGACCGGCTGACGATGGTGGCACACCGAGGGGCATCCGCCGATTCTTTCGATTAACCCCTTCCTCGTCAACCCACACCAGGAAATTCGGTGTGGGTTCAGGCGCTTCGTAAACCATTAACCCGAGATCTTACGTCATATCCGGGATTAAATAGTCTAGGCATCTCCTCCTTTTACCTCACTTTCAGCACCGCTGCTTTTATCTCATTGACCACCTCCTGCAGTAGGAACTCATCCGGTCCCTGGGCCATGATCCTGATTTTGGGTTCAGTTCCTGAAGGTCTTACCAGTACCTTGCCCCATTCTCCAAGCTTTTCCTCAGCCTGGTGGATGACCTCCCTGATTTCCATATTATTAAGAATAGAGTCCTTATCCTCAATGTCAAGGTTTATTAGAATCTGGGGGTACTGCTCCATCTCCCGGGCCAAGGCCGACAGCGGAAGGCCGGTCTCCCGCATGACCTCTGCCAATTTGAGGGAGGACAGGAGTCCGTCACCGGTTGTAGCATAATCAAGAAAGATTATGTGCCCTGACTGTTCTCCCCCCAGTCGGGCACCGGTCTCCTGCATCTTCTCCAGTACATAACGGTCCCCCACCTGACAGCTTAATACCTCCACCTTTTCGCGCCGGAAGGCGATATCCAGTCCGATGTTACTCATGACTGTAGTCACTATCTTCGGGGGGTTAAGCAGCGATGAACGATGCAGGTGCAGACCACAGATCACCATTATATGATCGCCATCAATAACATTGCCGCGTTCATCTACAGCAATCACCCGGTCGGCATCGCCGTCGTAGGCAATTCCCAGATCAGCGCGGTGTTCAAGAACTGCTTTTCTTAAAGCTCCCGGATAGGTGGACCCGCAGCGGTCGTTGATGTTCAAGCCGTTCGGCTGGTTGTGAATAGGTATTACCCGGGCTCCCATCGCCTCCCACATCTGGGGGGCCACCCCATAAGCCGCACCATTGGCACAATCAACAACCACTTTCAGCCCGCTCAGGTCCATGGTGCTGCGATAACACCTCATTAAGAAATTCAAATAGTTCTGTTCGGCTTTATCGAGGTCATAGACCCGGCCAATGTCACCACCCTCAGGACGTGAGGTGATCTCCTCCTGGTTGAACACCAGTCTTTCAATCTCATCCTCTACCTCATCGGGCAGCTTGAAACCCTGGCCTCCGAAAAACTTAATCCCGTTGTACTCCACCGGGTTATGAGAAGCCGAGATGACCACCCCACAGGAAGCCTGATACCTCTGGGTCAGATAAGCTATACCCGGAGTAGGTATGACCCCGGCCTTGAGGACATCGGCCCCCACTGAACAGATCCCGGCCACCAAAGCCGATTCCAGCATATCTCCGGAAATCCGGGTGTCGCGGCCCACCAGGATGCAGGGACGCGATATTTCACGGGAAAGAACATAACTGCCTGCTCGCCCAAGCCTGAAAGCGATCTCCGGCGTCAATTCCCGGTTGGCTATGCCCCGGGCGCCATCAGTTCCAAATAATTTCCCCACCGCTTTACTTCCTCCCTTTTTGCGAAAACAGTTGTAATGCTTTGTTCCTCAACAGCAGTCACTATACATTCTAATATACTCTGATCATTTCGGTTCCCCGACCGAGTAATTACTCAGCAGGCCTTTCCGGCTGTGCACTGGCAGTTATATTGACCATGACCATCACCCGGGCTGGAAAGACCTCAATACCTGGCATAGGTGCTAGCTCGACTTCCTGTCTAAAAGACTTGTTATGACCGGTAAGGTCGACAGGCTTAGTATTAACAGAATCAATCCCTGTTACATCCTGTTCAGAGCCGATCAGGGTTACCTTCGAAGGCTCGACTACTACCTCTCCTATTGTAAATCCCTCCGGCGGGTCTCCGGTTAGGGAAGGACTTACCGCAGCTACGGTATAGGTCCGGTTTGCTTCTATGACCACATAAGTCTGCACCTGACCGGGCAGGACCTCTATCCCTTCCACCGGATTCCCCTCACGATCCAATGCGACCACCCTGGTTTTAAGTGCCGCCGTATCCTGCAGTGAACTCAGATCCAGGAAGGTTACAAGGGACTCTACTTGGTTGATTCTAGACAGTTCTCCTCGTACCACGCATTTTGCCGGAGTAATAGCCACCCCGGCTACCCGGTAGCCTGTTGGAGGCTGCTGACTAACCCGGTGGGAAACCGTGAAAATATACTCCTGAATCTCATAAATCTCCACTCTGACTTCAGCCGGTTCGATTGATGAAACGCGAGTACCGGGCATCGGTTTGACCTTAACCGGAACCGTATGCACCCCGGATTCCTTACCCTGCAGGTCAATATAAGCGTTGATTTCACGGGCAGTGCGGGGGGTGCCGACAATGCTCACTCTGACCTCATCAGGATATGTGGCCGACAGGCCGGGACTTAAATTTATGGCGTTTAAACTGACCCCGGAGACGGCCTGCTGTTTGATTATTACACTCTCATTGGTGATGAAGAGCCACAGCAGTATGGCCATTATCACTGAAATCAGTTTTAAATGCCAGGTTCTGGTTTTAGTCATATTTAACCTCTCGTTTCCGCCAGATGGTCTGTTTACGCGGGTATTGATCCCGGAGTTCCTGGAGCAGTATCTTTCTGAGTGTCGGGCCGTCAAGCGGCCTCATAATGACTCCCTCCCGGGCCAGGGCAAGGGTTCCCGTTTCCTCCGAAACCACAACAACCAGGGCATCGCTTACCTCAGATATCCCTACTGCTGCCCGGTGCCTGGTTCCCAGGCTCTTGTCCAGATTAGGGTTATCACTGAGAGGCAGGAAAGCCCCGGCCCGGTGAATCCGGCCCTGGTTTATTATTACCGCACCATCATGCAGCGGGGTGTTGGGGGTGAAGATGTTTATCAATAATTCGAATGATATCTCGGCATCGATATCGACTCCGATCTCAGAATAATCTTCGATACCGGTCTCCCGCCTCCAGACGATCAAGGCGCCGGTTCTGAAACGCGATAGCTCGGTTACTGCTTTGATTACTTCCTCCACATGGCGTTCCAAATCCGGTGTTTTTTCAATCATCCGGGTGGAAAAGAAGCTTCCTCTTCCCAGCTGTTCCAGGGCGCGGCGCAACTCAGGCTGAAACACTACCGGCACCGCGATGAATATCCCGGTCCATAGTTTATTAACCAGCCAGTTCACTGCACTGAATCCCATCCACCGTGATACGGCTGAGAATCCCAAGAGAATGATTAAACCTTTTAAGAGCTGTTCCGCCCGGGTTCCCCGGATGAGCAGCAGCAAACGATAGCAGACATAAGATACAATCAGTATGTCAACCAGATTGATCAGGAGTTTGGCCGGATCAGAGGCCAAAGCTGCCAACACTTCAAGATTCACAGGTATTCCTCCAAAAAAGTTAACCCTATTATACTAGAGTTGGCCGTCATACAAAAGAAGCCTGGCTGCCAGGGCCACCCAACCGTGGATCACCAAGAAACACAAGCCTGAACAACCTGCCAGGGCCGGTTCATACCCAGCGGTTCAGGCAACACGAAGCCGCGCTCGCTTTTATTGATAGGATTGCCAAATGACAGGGCCAAGCATGCAGACGGGGACAGATAGTCGGTTATTACCGGAACAACTCCAGCGTTGGTTGAAGCCAAGGATATACTGAGCCAGGGGGATATCAGTCTAAAAACCCCCCTTACGGATGTAAGTCTTATTCTATAATCGCCGGCATCAGCTGGTGCTTCACGTTGTCAGCTTCCCCTGGGACAGGCCGTAGGTTCCGACCTCTTCACCCACTGTCCAGTATTTCTGATGACCGTTATAGGCCAGAGGTTTCGCCAGGTTGGGGTTAACCCGGCCTTTCTCATCAAGCACTTCGTCGTCAACGTGATTCACTAAGACCTCTGCCACAAAGAGGTCATGAGCACCCAAGGGCAGAATATGTCTTACCGCACATTCCATATTGACCGGGCATTCCTTGATCAGCGGTGGCTTTACCCGGGAGGCGGGTAGAGGAGTAAATCCGGTTACCTGGAATTTATCCACCTCGCGTCCAGAAACCATACCACAGTAGTCCACCTTGGAGAGCTGCTCGGCGGTAGGTATATTGACTACCAGTTCCCGGGAGCGGCTGATCAATTCATGTGAATAGCGACTGGGCCGGATGGCGATACCAACCATTGGCGGCTGGGAGCATACGGTACCTGCCCAGGCAATCGTGATGATATTGGGTTTTCCGTCCTGATCGATGCTGGTTACCAGAACCACCGGCACCGGATATAGGATAGTAGCGGGTCTCCTCTCGATCTTCATGCTTGTTCCTCCTTCATATCGCAAATGACCCCGGGATCTTTTGAATCGCTGTAGCCCGGGGATAACATTCTCTCCTGTATTTAAACGAAATCCAGGTCTGACGGTTGGGGTTAACGAGACTTTGTCTTGGCATCCTGAATCCTCTGGTATTCGGTCATGTCTCGTAAAGCCTCAATAGCACCGATAAGATTGCCCTCCCGGTCGTATAAGGGAACCGCCCGGGCCCATAATTGATGCTTCTCCCCCTTTAAAACCGGCACCTCCACCAAACCTGTCAAGACATAGTGTTCCTGTTTTATCTCCGCATAATTTCTCTCTATATTTTCGGGACGGAGTACCAAGTCAATCAGAATAGGCCTTCTTTTGCCATAGAAGGGGATGGCATATTCATAGTTGCTCTTGCCGACCATCTGTTCAGCCGCGATACCGGTTAGTTCCTCCATGGCATTATTCCATACTGTAACCTTACCCTCCAGGTCAATCGCCATAACCGCATCCGGCAGGTATTCAATGAAATCAACCATAAACTGGTGTGATTCCTTAATCGCCAATTCCTCTATCTTGCGGGATGTGATATCCCGGGCTATTCCCTGAATGGCCACCGCCTCATGGTCTTTGTAGATGAGCCAGGCACTAACCTCCAAAAAGACCCTGGCGCCATGTTTGGTCACTATCTCCGTTTCGTACGTAAGTGGTTTGTGCTTGCCTTTTTTCTGCTGAGCCATCCGTCTTCCGAAGGCCAGATACCGCTCATGCTGTTTTCTGCTCTCCTCGGCGATTATCTGGTTAACATTCATGTTGAGCAGTTCTTCCCGCCAATACCCGGTGACCTTTTCCACGACCTTATTGACCCGGAGGTAGTTGCCTTCCAGGTCATGGACATAGACAAGGTCACTGGAGTTCTCGAACAGTTCCATATAACGATCCGTACTTTCCTTCAGCTTGCGCCGAGTTTCCTTGATATCAGTTATGTCCCGGATGATAGCCAGAAGGTACTCCCGGTTCTGAATGTAGGTGCTTTTGCATTTAACCTCCACCCAGAATACCCGGCCGGAACGGTCTTTGGCCAGCCACTCCACGACCTGGGTCTGAGGATTGTTTGAAGCCACCTTTTTTATCCATTGGATGATTACATCCTTGCTAAACGGAGGTTCCTCTGCGCTTAGATCAGCCACTCCCAGCTGCCGGAGTTCCTCCCGGCTGTAGCCGAACATCTGACTCGCCCTTTGGTTGGCATCCAGAATGCTGGAGCTACGAACATCATATATGAACAGGGCATCATTAACTTCGTCAAAGATAGCGCGGTACTCCGCACCTGATGCAGCTGGACCTGGCTTATCTTCAGGGATCTCCTGGATTAGAGAAATGAGGCCATTAACTACTGGATAAATGGTTTCGCGATACTTATGACCCTGATATTCGAACTGAACAACCTTGGCCTGTTTAGTCTCCAGGACCTGCATGTAGGCCAGGTAGGAAGGGGTACCTACTGTGTCAGGGAACAGGTCCAGCAGTTTGCGACCTTCCAGCTCTGCAACTGAACGGTCAAACATGTCCGCATAAGCTTCGTTTACATAGCTGATCTT
>JBLNCH010000223.1:0-3020 GCA_050260485.1 Bacillota bacterium
GGTGTATAATGCGGTATTTATACGGGGTGATGCGGTGGATGACCTGATGTTCTACGGGCGCGGTGCCGGGCAGATGCCCACAGCCAGCGCGGTGGTCGGGGATCTTATGGAGATCGTGCGCAATATCGGACGCCAGGATACCGGGCGTATCTCCTGCACCTGTTATGATAACAAAGAGGTTATTCCTACCAGCAGCCAGCGGGCCAAGTTCTATATCCGTATGCTGGCCAAGGACCGGCCTGGGGTTCTGGCGGGTATTGCAGGTGTCATGGGTAATCACGAAGTCAGCCTGGCAACGGTACTGCAAAAGGATACTTACGATGGGTTTGCTCACCTGGTATTTATTACCCATGAGGTGGGGGAATCAAATCTACGGGATGCCTTGACTGTTTTGAACGGAATGAGTATCGTTGGGGCTGTGGAAAACGTTATCAGACTTGAAGGAGTGGAAGACTATGGAGCATAAATCAGGCTGGCGAGGGATTGTTGAAGAATACCGGGAGTTCCTTCCGGTCAGCGAAAAAACCCCGGTGGTGTCGCTGCAGGAAGGCAATACCCCTCTGATATTCGCTCCCAATCTGTCAGACATGGTAGGGGCTGAGGTATATCTCAAATTTGAAGGTGCCAACCCCACTGGTTCCTTTAAGGACCGGGGTATGGCCATGGCCATGAGTAAGGCCAAGGAAGAAGGAGCCGAAGTGGTTATGTGCGCCTCCACCGGCAACACCTCCGCTTCCGCAGCCGCTTACGCGGCTCGTTGCGGGATGCGGTGCGTGGTTCTGATACCGGAAGGCAAAATCGCTCTGGGTAAACTGGCCCAGGCCCTGATCTACGGTGCCCAGGTTCTGGCGGTACAGGGAAACTTCGACCAGGCGCTGACCATCGTGAAGGAAATTACCTCCCGTTACCCGGTGACCCTGGTGAATTCCATCAACCCCTTCCGCATTGAGGGACAGAAGACGGGTGCATTTGAGATCTGTGACCGGTTGGGGCAGGCACCGGATTATCTGGCGATTCCGGTCGGCAATGCCGGCAATATAACCGCCTACTGGAAAGGTTTTTGTGAATACCACGCCCGGGGCGTAGTTCAGAACCGGCCCCGCATGATCGGCTTCCAGGCAGAGGGTGCGGCCCCCATAGTAAGAGGGGAAATAGTACCCAATCCCGAGACGGTGGCGACGGCCATACGGATCGGCAATCCCGCCAGTTGGAAACAGGCTGTAAATGCTTATCAGGAGTCGGGTGGGTCAATATCTGTAGTCACGGATGAGGAGATCCTGAACGCCTATCAGCTCGTGGCCCGGAAAGAAGGACTGTTTGTGGAACCAGCCTCGGCTGCTTCCATTGCCGGAGTATTGAAACTCAGCAAAACCGGACAGTTCAAGCCGGATCAGAAGATCGTCTGCATTAATACCGGACATGGTTTGAAAGACCCCGACAATGCCATAAAAACATCCGCGATTACCCCGGATGTGGTACCTGCGGATGAAGCTACGGTGCTCAAAGCTATCTTTGGTTAAGGCCGGAATACAGTTATCTATGCATGAATGCGGTTTAAGAGAAGGAGTGAAGTTGTAGGATGGGGCTGGTGGTACAGAAGTTCGGCGGGAGTTCCGTAGCGACTATCGATAGGATAAAAAACGTGGCCGGTCGGGTTATCAACGAACGGAACCGGGGAAATCGCGTTGTGGTAGTAGTCTCGGCAATGGGTGACTCGACCGATGAGCTTATATCCCTGGCGGACCAGATTGGCAAGAACCTGCCAGATCGGGAAATGGACATGCTCTTGACCACAGGGGAACAGCAGTCGGCAGCATTGTTGACCATGATGTTACATAATATGGGATGTCCGGCCATATCCCTGACCGGATGGCAAAGCGGGATCATGACCGACCCGGTTTATACCAAAGCACGAATAGCCGGTATTAAGCCGGACCGTATAAAAACCGAACTGGAGCAGGGTAAGGTGGTGGTGGTGGCCGGATTTCAGGGCATTTCTCCCGACGGAGATCTGACCACGCTCGGCCGCGGCGGTTCGGATACCACTGCAGTGGCCCTGGCGGCCGTGCTGGGAGCTGATGTCTGTGATATATATACCGATGTAGACGGGGTTTTCACCGCTGATCCGCGGATCGTGAAAGAGGCCAGCAAGCTGGATATGATCTCTTATGAAGAGATGCTGGAACTGGCCAGCCTGGGAGCAGGTGTTCTGCAGCCGCGGGCGGTTGAGTTTGCCATGCATTACAATGTTACGGTTCAGGTGAGATCGAGTTTTAACATGGAACCAGGCACGTTCGTAACGGAGGTGGGAAAAATGGAAAGTAATCGAGTTGTAAGTGGAGTAGCTCATGATCTTAATGTGGCCAAGGTAGCCCTGTTTGACGTGCCTGACAAGCCGGGTGTAGCCCAGGCCATATTCAAGGCGCTGGCCGATGTAAATATCAATGTGGACATGATCGTTCAGGCGGCGATGCGGGATGAACGGAATGATATAGCGTTTACGATTACCAAGGATGACCTGCCGCGGGCCCTGCCGGTGGTGGAAAGGGTCTGCCAGGAGATCGGAGCTTCAGGGACGGCCTATGGTGAGGACCTGGCCAAAGTTTCCATAGTAGGGGCCGGGATGATGAGCAACCCCGGGGTGGCAGCAGCCATGTTTGAGACTCTGGCTAACGAGGGAATTAATATCCATATGATCAGCACGTCGGAGATCAAGGTCTCCTGCATCATCGCGGCGAACGAGATCGAGAAAGCCGTCAAAGCTATCCACTCCCGCTTCAACCTGTAATAAACAAGGGGACGGTAGACCGTGTGAAAACCAAAATCGAGCACATAAATATTCACCCGATTTGCAGAATCACATATTCACCAGCTTGCGAGTGAGCAACATTGTGACGAACCGTTACATCCCCCAACGAAGTTTTTCTGAGTCCAGGGCGGGACTATTTCGCCACGGATGGCGAAATACCGACATCCGCGGCATGGAGGCCGCGTATGTCGGCTGTCCCGCCCAAAGAAAA
>JBLNCH010000224.1:0-3557 GCA_050260485.1 Bacillota bacterium
GCCGGAGTGCAGGGTGCCCGGAACCTTCTCAGCAACTGTCAGATTACCTCTCCTATAAACGGGGTTGTTGGACTGATCCAGATTACCGAGGGCAATATGGCGAGTCCTCAGGCCCCGGTGGCAGTGGTTAGCAGTACCGGGAAAATGGCAGTCAAGATAAATGTAGCCGAGAATGAAATCAGCTTTGTGAAAGTTGATGACCCGGTGAAGGTTAAGGTAAGCAGTATCCCCGACCGAGAGTTTAGCGGCCAGGTTACTTCAGTGGCCGCGGTGGCTGATCCGCGGAGCAAGGCTTTCCCGGCGGAGGTGACCCTTGATAATCCGGATAATGTTTTGAAGTCGGGTATGATTGCCGAGGTTCGGGTTGCCACCGAGAAGAAGGATGGGGTACTGACGATTCCCCGGAATGCGGTGGTGGAAAAAGGTGCCCGGCGGGTAGTCTTTACGGTTGATGAAAAGTCTGTGGTCCATGAGACTACGATTGAGGTGGGATTGCAGAACCGCGACCGGGTGGAAGTTATTAGAGGCTTAAAGGCGGGAGACCAGGTGGTTATCAAAGGACAGACCCTGCTGCATGATACAGACGAGGTCAGGGTGGCAGGAGGCAAGGTCTGATGAGACTGGTAAAAATAGCGGTCAAAAGGCCGGTTATGATATCGATCCTGGTAGGGGTTTTACTGATCCTTGGTTATGTCAGCTTTTCCCGTCTGGGGGTAGATCTCTATCCGGATATGAAATTTCCTGTAGGTGCAGTGATTACCACTTATTCGGGGGCTGGTCCCGAAGAAGTAGAATCTCAGGTATCACGGCCCCTGGAGAGCGTACTGGGCACGGTTGCCAATGTGAAAGAGGTAAGCTCCTACTCACTGGCTGGTTCCTCGGTGGTTATCGTCCAGTTCAACTGGGGTACGGACATGGATTTTGCGTCCCTGGATATGCGGGAAAAGATTGCTCTGGTTGAACCGTATCTGCCGCAGGATGCTGAAAAACCCATGGTGGTTAAAATGGATCCCTCACTGATGCCGGTTATACAGATTGGCTTAACGGGGGGAGAGGACCTGGAACAGCTGCAGTCGCTGGCCGAGGATGAGATCCAGCCAGCTCTGGAAAGGGTACCGGGGGTTGCTTCTGTCGTGTTAACCGGCGGTCTGACCAGGGAGGTCAGGGTGGATGTGGATCCGGCCAAGCTGCAGAATTACGGCCTTTCCATGTCGCAGCTGGCGGCCGTTCTCATGGCCGACAACTTCAACCAGACCGGTGGGATTGTAAAAAGCGGAGATCGGCAGTATTATGTTCGTTCCCTGCAGGAGTTTGAGAGTATAGATGATATTCGCAATGTGTCGGTGCTTACCACGACCGGGCAGACCGTCAAGCTGGGAGATATTGCGCAGATAACCGACGGCTATAAGGATGAGGAGCAGAGGACCCGCATGAACGGGAGACCCAGTATGGGGATCCATATCAGGAAACAGTCCGATGCCAATACGGTAAAAGTGTCCGCCGATGTCAAGGCCGAGCTGGAACGGTTGCAGCAGGAACTGCCGGGAGATATCCAGGTGGCGCCCGTTTTTGATCAAGCCGATTTTATAAACAATACAATTGATACCATCAAGACCCACATGCTGGAGGGCGCCATCCTGGCCATCCTGATCCTGTTCCTGTTTCTGCGCAGCGTACCCAGTACGCTGGTTATCGCCACCTCGATTCCCCTGTCGATTGTGGCCACCTTTATGCTGATGTACTTCTTCGATATGTCGATGAACCTGATTACCCTAGGCGGGATATCCCTCGGTATTGGCCGGATAGTGGACGATTCAATTGTGGTATTGGAAAACATCTTCCGTCACCGGGTCGCGGGTGAGTCACCTCTGGAAGCTGCCATCAATGGGGCCAGTGAGGTCGGTGATGCGGTCATGGCAGCTACCTTTACCACGGTGGCGGTGTTCCTGCCTATTTTCTTTGTTACCGAGGGAATCGCTTCAATACTGTTCAAACCACTGGCGATGACGGTATCATTTGCCATCCTCAGTTCTTTGGTGGTGGCTCTGACTATTGTTCCCCTCCTCTCTTCCCGCATGATGACCGGGCAGATTGTGCATGAGGTCAAGGAGGAAGGCCAGGGGGTTAAACGCGTGGCAAACCGTTTTGCAATCCTCATCGATAGTCTGGGGGAGAGGTATCGTAAGGTTATCGAGTGGTCTTTAACCCATCGCCGGATAGTAGTAGGTTCGGTTACGGTATTAATGATAGCCAGTTTCGCATTGATACCGGTGATAGGGGCTGAATTTATGCCTCGTTCCGATGCCGGGCAGTTATCAATAACGGTTGAGATGGATAAAGGCTCGATACTGGAGGCAACCGACCGGGTAACCGAGCAGGTGGAAGGGATCATCAAAGAGTTTCCCGAGGTGAAAACAGTTTTCACCTCTGTGGGTTCGACGGGACAGATGATGTCGATGACTACAGGACCGGATAACTCTACGATTTTGGTGATGCTGCTGGAAAGAAGCAAACGGAACCGCTCTACCGCCGCAATAGGTGAGGAAATGCGCAAGAAGTTAACCGTGATTCCCGGCGCAAAAATCACGGTATCAGAGTACGATCCCATGACTGCCGGGATGCAGAGTGAGGCCCCGGTGGCGATTAAAATAGCGGGCGAGGATCTGAATGAGCTGTGGCGGCTGTCGAACGAGGTAGCCGATATTGTACATGAGGTTCCGGGAACCCGGGAGGTGGAGTCGTCCCTGACTGAGGGAACTCCCGAGGTGCAGATTGAGGTGGACCGGGATAAGGCAGCCGCTTACGGGCTGACTCCGGGACAGGTAGCAACCAGCCTCCAGAGTGCGGTACAGGGGACCGTTGCTACCCGCTACCGTGTGCAGGGGGATGAGGTAGATGTCCGTATCCGCTATGATGCGGGTTACCGTGAGCATCTGGATGATCTGGGAACGATAATGATCAGTTCGCCTGCCGGGGTGCAGGTACCGTTAAGCCAGCTGGCCCGGATTATGGTTGAGGCGGGTCCGATGGCTATATCCAGGATTGACCAGGTGAGAGTCGCCCAGGTGACTGCCAAGCTATCAGGACGCGACCTGGCAAGTGTGATAGAAGATATCCAAGGCAAGTTGAGCCGGTTCCCGCTTCCCAGCGGTTACACTATTGAATACGTCGGTGAAAACAAGGAGATGGTGGAGAGCTTCCAGAGCCTGGCCTTGGCTTTGCTCCTGGCGATTGTGCTGGTTTATGCGGTGATGGCCATCCAGTACGAGTCATTCTTCGTACCTTTTGTCATCATGTTTTCTGTTCCTACCTGCTTTATCGGGGTAGTAGGAGGGTTGGCCCTGACGGGGCGCACCCTGAACGTGGTATCTTTCATCGGACTGATAATGCTCGTCGGAGTCGCGGTTTCCAACGCTATCGTACTGGTGGACTATATCAAAAAGCTGCAAGATCGTGGTATGGAGCGCAACCAGGCGGTGGCACAGGGCGGTGCGGTCAGGCTGCGTCCGGTGCTGATGACGGCCCTGGCAACCATCCTGGCCCTGCTTCCATTGTCC
>JBLNCH010000225.1:0-3605 GCA_050260485.1 Bacillota bacterium
TTTACGCCATCATTAAGATAGAGAAGAAGACTGCTATCCTAGTGACCCACGACATTTCCGAAGCCATCAGCATGGCGGACCGGGTGATTGTCTTATCCCACCGGCCGGGAGTTATCAAGAAAATCTATAGCATTTCACTGACCTGCCACAAGCGAACTCCGCTAATTTCCAGGGAGGCACCGGAGTTCAGACACTACTTTCAAGAAATATGGAAGGAGCTGGATATTCATGTATGAGTATCGGTCTCAAGCGGCAGCCGCTAATACATCGAAGGAACCAGTCTCAGCAGAACATGCCAGATACTTGAAGAATCTCAAACGTAGAAAAGCCATGGTCCGCTCAACTCAGATCCTGTTGTTAGTACTGCTGTTTACCCTTTGGGAGGTCTTTGCCCGGGTGGGGGTTATCGATCCCTTCATAACCAGCCAGCCTTCCCGGATTATTGATACGGTCCAGACTCTGTATGCCGAAGGCGCGCTGTTTAAACATATCGGTGTAACCTGCTTGGAAACTATAATTGGCTTTCTTCTGGGTACCATGCTGGGAGTCCTGATAGCCATCATGTTGTGGTGGTCCAAATTTCTCTCCCAGGTATCTGAACCATACCTGGTGGTACTGAACAGTCTGCCCAAGATTGCTCTGGGTCCGGTTTTTATTGTTTGGATAGGAGCCGGTCCTGTGGCCATAATTGCGATGACCCTGGCCATCTCCCTAATTGTTACCATCCTCGAGGTGTTGAATGGCTTTGTAAATATTGATTCGGACAAGATCAAACTGGTCCGGAGTTTTGGGGGGACCAAGTATCAGATACTGATTAAAGTGCTCCTGCCGGCATCATTCCCCAATATAATCAACGCCCTCAAAGTCAATGTCGGATTATCATGGGTGGGGGTAATTGTGGGTGAGTTCCTGGTTTCCAAAGCCGGTCTGGGCTACCTCATTGTATATGGCGGTCAGGTCTTTAAACTTGATATGGTCATGACCAGCGTTGTGATTCTGGCTATTGCCGCAACGATCATGTATCAGGGGGTGATCTATTTCGAACAGTATGTCCTGAGAAAGAGTAGGTTGATTTAAGGAATCAACTAAGGGGGGAGGAATTGTTTATGAGAAAACTTATACTGTGTTTATCCATACTGCTCGGTTTATCAGTGATTATGGGGGGGTGTGGGAAATCCAGTGGTGAACTTACCAAGGTAAGGCTCTGCGAAGTGACCCACTCCATCTTCTATGCTCCGCAGTATGTGGCATTAACACAGGGGTTCTTTGAAGAAGAGGGACTGACGATTGAACTGTCCAATGGTCAAGGGGCCGATAAAGTCATGACCGCCGTCTTGGCGGATCAGGCTGATATCGGCTTTGCAGGGCCGGAGGCGTGTGTTTACGTTTATAACGAGGGCAGGGAAGATTACGGGGTGGTATTTGCCCAGTTGACCAATGGAGACGGTACCTTCCTGTTAGGCCGGGAGCCGGATCCAGACTTCCAGTGGAGTGATTTAAAGGGGAAAACCGTTATCGGAGGCCGTAAGGGCGGCATGCCGGCCATTATCCTGCAGTATGTACTGGAAAAGAATGGCCTGAAGGTTGGCGAAGATGTGTTTATCGATACCACGATGCAGTTTGCCGCCATGCCCGGTGCCTTTATGGGCGGGCAGGGGGATTATGTTATAATCTTTGAGCCTACCGCCTCGACTATGGAGAAAGAGGGCAAAGGCTACATTGTGGCATCTCTGGGCAAAGAGAGCGGAGAGGTTCCCTATACTGCTTATTTTGCCAAGAAGAGTACCATTGAAAATAATCCCGAAATGATTGCCAAGTTTACCAGGGCCATCTACAAAGGACAGCAGTGGGTGGAAAATCATTCACCAGAAGAGATCGCTCAGGCGATAAAACCACAATTCCCCGATGAACCTGATGATATTTTGATCAGTGCCATTCAACGCTATAAAGCGCAGAACACCTGGAAGAAGGACCCGCTGCTGCTGGAGTCGGATTTCTATCTCCTGCAGGATATTATAAAGGCCGCCGGGGAACTCGATAAGGTCGCTCCTTACGATAAGGTGGTTACCACCGAGTTTGTTCCGAAATAAGGCTGATACCCGGTAAAACCGGGATCTTGTATACCGGGAGACGGTTCGGCGTGTGCCCTAACGCAGCAGAACTGTCTCCTCTTTTTTGTTGGCCCTTGAGGGCATATTTGAGGTGATGTTGGGTCAAACGGAACGGCATATTCACCCAGGGGTCGGGTCACACTAAGACTACTTGGCATCTTTGGATAATAACTAGGAAGTCTGGTGAATAATGCTTGGCTCCAAGAAAGCGGCGAACCTTCGGTCCGGGGACAACAAGCCGTCAGACGATCCCCCAGGACCGAGACCAACTGCAAAAACATCTGTCATCTTCACTAACTGAAAATGAAAGGCTGATCAGGGATTCATTTGGCGATAGCACAGACTTGTGGATCCGCCGGTTACGTACAGGTGAATCAGGACAGTATGAGTTACTGATAGTTCATTTGCGGGGATTGGTCGATGAATGGTTAATCTCCAACTCAATTATTCAAAAGGCGACTGAGCTTGGACAGAAATCAAGTGGTGCACACGAGGCATTCCGGGATCTCCGGGATGAACTGCTGACTGTAACCAGTATCAAGGTTGTAACCGAAGCCGATGAACTGGTCACTCAGATTGCTGCCGGAAAATGTGGGGTGCTGGTCGACGGCATTGATAATGGACTAATCTGCACTGTTCCCGGAGGACAGCGACGGCCAGTCGAGGATCCGATTAGTGAACCGGTAATCAGGGGACCACGGGAAGGATTCAGTGAATCCATTGATACTAACCTAAGCCTGCTGCGCCGCCGGATAAAGGATCCGGGCTTGAGGTTCGAGAAACAGGAAGTCGGCCGTATCAGCAGAACTGAAATAGCTGTCGCATATATTACAGGTACTGCTAACGAGAAAACGGTGCAGGAAGTAAGACAACGGCTCAACAGGATTGATATTGATTTTGTGCAGGAAAGCGGGCAGATCGAAGAACTGATAGAGGATTCCCCCTTAAGCATATTCCCGAGTATATTTCGAACCGAACGGGCGGACCGAGTCGCCCAGGCTTTGGCTGAGGGAAGGGTGGCTATTCTTACTGATGGAACTCCATTTGTGCTGGTTGTTCCTTCAGATCTACCTATGTTTTTATCCTCTGCTGAGGACTTCTATGAGCGTTTTTACATAGCTTCGTTTATCAGGTTGCTTCGTATTCTTTCCTTATTCATATCATTAACCCTTCCGTCGTTATATGTAGCCATACTGACTTTTCATCACGAAATGCTGCCCACAAAGCTCTTGTTCAGCATCGCCGCCCAGAGAGACGGGATTCCCTTTCCGGCGATTGTTGAAGCCGTAATGATGGAACTGGTATTTGAGGTGCTGCGGGAAGCGGGGGTTAGACTGCCCCGCATGATTGGTCCCGCAGTCAGCATCGTGGGTGCTCTGGTGTTGGGAGAAGCGGCCATTCGAGCCGGTCTCGTATCCCCGGCCATGGTCATGGTGGTGGCTCTGACTGCAGTCGCCTCATTTGCCACACCGGCATTCAGTCTTGCTATTAGTA
>JBLNCH010000226.1:0-8531 GCA_050260485.1 Bacillota bacterium
GCGGGATGAGCAATGGCGATAAGGTTTTTGACCCGCTGCTTGACACTCTGGGCCTTGATTAAGGCAATCCCGTATTCCGTTACCACGTAGTGGGTCTCAGTCCGGGGGGTGGTTATATAGGACCCCGGCAGAAGCTGGGGAACGATACGGCTTACGGTATCATCCTTGGCGGTGGAGTAAAGCGCGATAAAAGATTTGCCGCCCCGGGAACGCCAGGCTCCCTGCACAAAGTCCAGCTGCCCGCCCACGCTGGAATACTGCTTGGGACCAAATGACTCGGCACAGACCTGCCCGGTGAGGTCAACACTCAAGGCCCCGTTGACCGAAATCATGTTGTCGACCTTGGCTACGATAAACGGGTCATTTACCTCCTCCACCGGGTACATGGCAATGGCCGGGTTGTCATCCATCCACTCGTACATCTCGGCTGACCCCAGAGCAAACGTAGCCACCGACACATCCTTCATGTAGGTCTTACGCCGGTTGGTAATCACCCCGGCCTTCTGCAGCTGGTAGATCGAATCGGTCAGCATCTCGGTGTGAACACCGAGATCGTTTCTATCATAAAGAAACATGCCCACTGCATTGGGAATCGCCCCCAGGCCGAGCTGAATGGTAGCCCCGTCTATCACCTGATCCGCGATCAGCCTGCCAATCGCCCGGTCCTTCTCACCGATGGGAGGACTGGGCAGGACCGGCAAGGGGGTATGGTTTTCGACAATGGCGTCGATCTCCGAGATATGCAGCCAGCACTTGCCGTGGGTGCGGGGCATGTAGCGGTTCACCTCCACCAGTATCCGGTCCGCCCGCTTGGCTGCCGAATAAGTATAGTCAACCGAACAGCCCATGCTGAAATAGCCGTGTTTATCCATGGGCGAAACCACGCAGGTGGCAACACTCCAGTCGCGCAGGGTTCCCCAGGTCAGCGGGGCATCAGCAAACTTTACCGGTGAATAGGTGTGAATCCCCTCATGAACTCCCTGCCGCATCCTTCCTCCTACGAAACCACTGTCCACCTGAATATGATCGCAATCCTTCAGATCCCAGATCTCCGAAGGGTAGAAGTCCAGCGTTGAAAAGAAGGTCACGTTCTCCAGCTCTTCCGCCCGCCGTGCCAGGGCATTTAGGATTTGCCGGGGGTGACCACAGGCAATGGGAGCAATGACATTATCCCCATTACCCACCAGTTGCGCGGCCTCATCCGGGGTACATAGTTTTTGCCGGTACTGATCCTTAAAACTCAACAAGTAATCCTCCTCTCCGTCTGCAGTATTAATGTCTCTATTATGCCTTTTCTATTGGTATCATAACCTCGGTTATCAACTGTTCCGCAGGAGTGACACTCGGGTCGTTGATGTAAGCCTCCCGCATGGCACCGGAAATCCGATAGCCATTGACATCAATCCATTCCATCATAGCCGGATAAACCGGTTCCAGGCTGGAATAGGGGCCAACATGAAGATAATAAGCAACCTTCATTGCGGGCATGGTATCGTTGGCTACGGACGGATCATCCACCGGCCAGGCTACCTCGACATCGACCTCCTCGGGATTGAAATCCTCATCATGATAGATCAGAATAGGTGCTCCGGTTGGCATTTTACCAACCGCCTGGATCTCCCCGAGAACCTCGCCCATTAACTTCGGAAGGCTCCGGGGAAAGTCCGTCATGGTCACTCTCCTCGACCGCACCGGTTGCTCAGGAATATCGCGAATCTCTGGAATAACTGGCTTTCCGCTCATTCAAATTTTCCCTCCAATTTTTTTAATTTGGAGCCGGAACTGGTATCCCTGACCTAATTGCACCTGCAGGATCGATTTTCCTTCTTTGCCAGAGGATATTTTTCATCATTCCGATTAGAGCTTCCTAACTGATAGGTTCCAGTATTTAAACAGTTTTATACTCGCCGATTCAAGTATGCACGGGGTCCGACTCCTATGTCATTCGGCAGCTCGGGATCGAACCGGTAAAGGTGACCCCCGATGCCATCAAAGTGCACAAGGCCCAGCCTATGGTATACTAGAAAGCGAAAGATGTTTAGGAAGGTAGGAATCATGGCAGATAGGAAGACAGATCTGGATATCATGCGTGAAATCATCGAAAAGAAGAAGCAGAAAAGTGCCTCCCAGGGCAGCATTAAACGTGGACCCCAAGACTTTTACGGCACCACCAGCCCCGGCAAGAAACGTAAGAAGACCGGCGGTCTGCCCCCGAAGTAAGGCTGTAGCTTACTTCCTATTAAGGAGGATTTTATGAAATCGTTGGTCTTAGCGGAGAAACCCAGCGTAGGCCGTGAAATCGGACGGGTTTTGAAGTGCAACCAAAAAGGCAAGGGGTACCTGGAAGGTCCTGAGTACGTGGTCACCTGGGCCCTGGGACACCTGGTCACTCTGGCCGAGCCGGATGATTATGACAAACGGCTCAAGGAGTGGCGTCTGGAGGACCTGCCAATGCTGCCGGAAAAGATGAAACTCAAGGTCATCCGGCAGACCTCTCACCAGTACCAGGTGATAAAGAACCTCATGAGACGCCAGGATATCAGGGACCTTATTATTGCGACCGATGCCGGGCGCGAAGGGGAACTGGTGGCACGTTGGATCATGGAAATGGCCAACTGGCGTAAGCCCTTCAAGCGCCTGTGGATCTCATCCCAGACCGATGACGCCATCCGCCAGGGATTTGCCCGCCTGCAGCCAGGACCAGCTTATAACAACCTGTATGATGCCGCAGTCTGCCGGGCGGAGGCCGATTGGCTGATTGGTCTTAATGTAACCCGTACCCTGACCTGCAAGTTCAACGCCCAGCTGAATGCCGGCAGGGTTCAAACTCCCACCCTGGCCATGATTGTAGATCGTGAAAAAGAGATAAAAAACTTTAAGCCGGTGAACTACTGGACTATCAGAGCCGACTTCGGCAGTTATTTCGGTGACTGGCACGGTCCCGAGGGAGATCGTCTCTACGATCACGCAAAGGCCGAGGTAATCCTGTCCCGAGTCCAAGGCCGCCAGGGCACAATAAAAGATATCAAAACCGAGGCCAAGTCCGAGCCACCACCGCTTGCTTATGATTTAACCGAGCTGCAGCGTGATGCCAACCGGCGTTACAACTGGTCTGCCCAAAAAACCCTGTCCGTGCTGCAGGACCTCTATGAGCGGCACAAGCTGGTCACTTACCCGCGGACCGATTCGCGTTACATCACCACCGACATCGTCTCCACCCTGCCGGCTCGCTTAAAAGGTATGGGAGTGGGACCATATGCGCCCCTGGTGAAAACGTTGTTGCAGAAACCGCTCAAACCGGGCAAGCGTTTCGTCGACGACAGCAAGGTGACGGATCACCATGCCATAATCCCCACCGAGCAGCCACTCAACCTGGCGGCCCTGAGTGAGGATGAGAAACGCCTCTATGACTTGATTGCCCGCCGCTTCCTGGCGGTGTTATATCCCCCCTATCGCTTCGACCAGACCACCATAACCACCGTGGTCAACGGGGAGCACTTCTACTCCCGGGGCCGGGTGGTAACTGACCTGGGGTGGCGTATGGTTGAGAGAGCACTTCCCGAGAAGGACGAAGATGGCGAAGACCAGATGCCGGATCAGGTCCTGACCCGACACGGTAAAGGCGATACCGTGGAGGTTAAGAGCTGCAAGCTGAACAAGCATAAAACCCAGCCACCCCGGCGCTACACGGAAGCCACCCTGCTGACTGCCATGGAGAACTGCGGCAGGCTGGTGAAAGACGAGGAATTACGGGAATCAATCAGAGGCAGCGGGTTGGGTACTCCAGCCACCCGGGCGGAGATTATCGAGAAACTGATCCATACCAGCTATATTGAACGCCAGGGCAAGGAACTAGTGCCGACCTCCAAGGGCATGCAGCTCATCAACCTGGCACCGGAGGCTCTGCGTTCCCCGGAATTGACCGCTCAGTGGGAACAGCGTCTGGCTGACATTGCCAGAGGCCGGGCCAAAAAATCCGACTTCATCGCTGATATCCGCCAGGATGCCGCCCGGCTGGTGCAGAGCCTCAAGAGCAATACCGCAACCTATAAACCGGATAATGTGTCCAAGACCAAGTGCCCGGTATGTGGCCGTTACATGCTGATAGTGAGCGGCAAACGCGGCCGCATGCTGGCCTGTCCAGAGCGCTCCTGCGGTTATCGCCAGCCGGAAAAGGAAGACCCCTTCGGACCCCTGGGAGGCAGCAGCCGTGCCACCAGGAAACTCATTTCCAAGTATTCCGATAATGAGGAGCTGGGAACCAACCTGGGCGAACTCCTCAAGGCCGCCCTGGCCAAAAAGGAAGAAGAAAACCCGTAGCACACTGGGAACCGGTTAGCTGTCCCGTAGGGCACAAAGGTTTCCCCTGCCTGGAATGACGAAGGGGTGCCATTATCAACCGGACACCCCTCGCATCTTGAATTGCGGACTCAACTGCCGGCCTACTACAAAGTAAAAGAACAACCCTGTATTGGACCGGCGTTAGTTAGCGGCCTTCGAATGTGGGTTTTCTCTTCTCGAAAAAGGCAGCAACCGCCTCCTTCTGATCGCGGGTACCGCAGCAGTATACCGATTGGGCCTGCTCAAACAGCAAACCGGCCATGCGACTGCTCTCCACCGCCAGGTTGATCCCTTTCTTGGCCATCTTCACCGCTACCGGAGGCATGTTGGCAATTCTTTGAGCCATTTTCATGGTCTCTTCCATCAGTTGATCGTTTTCCACGACCTTCTCCACCAGACCGATGCTCTTTGCCTCATCTGCATCCACTTCTTCACAGGCGATTATCATGCGCTTGGCCTGGCCCGATCCCACCAGCTTGGTCAAACGGGTAGTCCCACCCATATCCGGGGCCAGTCCAAAACGGACCTCGGGAATGGCGATACGGGCGTTCTTGGCCGCGATCCGGATATCACACGCCAGAATCAGTTCGGTGCCCGAACCGTAGCATATGCCCTGGACTGCGGCAATCACCGGCACCGGGAATGTCTCCCAGAAGGAATAGACCGCCTGCGACCAGGCCACAGTTTTCAGCACCAGCTCGGAGTTGAATGTGCCGAGATCATTAAGGTCAATACCTGCCGAGAAGTGCGGCCCTGCCGCATTAATAATTACCGCCCGCAGGTCTTCCATGGCCTCGATTTCCCGTTCTGCCTCGGCCATTTCCTCCCAGACCACCGGTCCCATGGTGTTGAACTTATCCGCGCGATTGATGGTCAATATGGCTATCGGACCCTCTTTACTAACCAGGAAATGTTTGTACTCTGCCAATGTGATTCCTCCTCTGCTTTAATCCGGGCAAACCCCCGACATGTTTGTACCCCAGCATTCTACATCAATAAGCAAATTCCCTTTGAGCCGGAATTCCCCCAACCACGGAAACAGAAGTATTCAGCCGTCAGTGCGTGTCAAAACCAGATTGGCTGCGTATTGCGATGCATGCTGAGCATACCCCCATCTTGCGGTTCCAATGTTCCTTGCCTTCATCCCCGCAACTTGTTTCCTGCCGTCCCTTGGTACGCATCCCCTTGTCTCCCGTTTACATGTGTAAATGCAATAGAGAATGCTTCCTTCGGAATTATCAAAAGAGGCGCCGGAGAAAAAGGGTGTGCGAGAAGGTTCACAGGCAAATCATCAATCTAAAGCGCTCATTGAAGCGGCAATAGCCTGGTTTCAATCCCTCCAACTGCGTAAAACTGTGACAGAGGATGGCAGATTGCATTCTTGATTACAGCCGGGAAAACTTTTTGGGTTATCCCAACGTCGTAATTGGTAAAATGTATAAAAAACCCGGAGGTGAGATTTTGTCAGAACATCAATTTGATATTGGGATTATAGGATGCGGTCCGGCGGGGCTCTCGGCGGCCATCAACGCCAAGAACAAGAACCGCGACATCGTGGTTCTGGGAGCGGAGATCTGCAGTCCCCCGCTGCGCAAAGCTCCCACAATAAGCAACTACCTCGGTTTCCCCTCCATCACCGGCGAGGAATTGAGGCAATCTTTTCTGGGACATGCTGCCATGCTGGGTATTGATATCATAAAGAAAAAGGCCGACAACGTATTCCCGGATGAGGATGGTTACCTCATCATATCCCAGGGGGAAATGATACGGGCCAAGACAGTTATAATATGTACCGGCATCCCTTACCGCCACACCCTAAAGAATGAGAGCGATTTTCTGGGCAAAGGCCTGGGGTACTGCGCTACCTGCGACGGCCCCCTGTATCGGGGCAAGGATGTGGCGATCGTGGGATATAGTGAGGAAGCCGAACCAGAGGCCGATTACCTGAGTGAGATCTGCCGCAGGGTCTATTACCTACCCCTGTACAAGAAGGATCCGGCGGTCAACCCCAATGTGGAAGTGTTGCGTGAGCGTCCCCTGGCGGTTGAGGGGGATCAAGCCGTGAGAATCCTTAAGACCAGCAAGAGCGAGCTGCCGATCGACGGAGTATTCATCGTGGGGGCGGAAACCTCCCCCGAACGGCTGGTACCCGGTCTTGAGCTCACCGAGAACTATATCAAGGTCAACCGTAACATGGAAACCAACCTGCCGGGAGTATTCGCTGCCGGGGACTGCACCGGCCCTCCCTACCAGTTATCCAAATCAACTGGTGAAGGCCAGGTAGCCGGCCTAAACGCCACCAAAATGGTTCTCAAGATGAAATAATGTACGTGATGCACGGGGTCAGACCCCGTGCATCATTTAAACACTGGTGTTTGCTGAAGGGTTTGGTGTATATACTTTACCAGGAATCAATTTCGGGAGGGGTTTGTTTGGACCGCAGGTGGGTGCTCCTGGTGCTTATTCTGTTCCTGATCACCCGCACCCACTGTCAGCCCCGCCCTGGTCCAAGCCTTCCCTTGGCACCCATGAGCTTCAACGACCACCTGCTGACCCTCATCAACCATCAGGTCACCATCCACACCACCTGCTCCAGCACATTCCAGGGAATCTTGACTGCGGTAAACCCTGATTTCCTTACCCTGTACCAAAGAATCAGCCCTCCTCAGGCCGCCTTCATACCCTTGCACATGATTTCGGCTGTTACAGTTTCGGCCGTATAACTTTTTTCACCAAAGTGGCGTGTAACATATGGAAATGGCGCCGAATAGTATAAACCAGAACTGGCCCCAAAATGGCGAGTATTCAATCAAAAAAAAGGAGGGATATCATGGCCGGCGGTTTGGGATGCGGTATCGGTAGGCGGAACTTCTTCGGGCTCCTCTGCAGCCTGCTAAACTTTCGGGTCAAAGTGTTAACTGAAGGCGACAAAGAATGGATCTGTGGCATACTGACTGACGTAAACTGCGATTTCATCACCATTTCCGGATGCGATATTTGTTACATTCCTATATGTGAAATCGTGGCAATTTGCCGGGACCTCAAAACAATCGATTAATACTCATCAATCGCTTCATACAGAAAAAACCGGTTACCCGGTTTTTTCTTTAATCACTGACTATTAATAATGTATACAGACCTGTAATAAGGTTTGGCTGAAACCCACCTGAACAAAAGTGTTTTTACCCACGGGTACAACTATTGAACCGAGGAGTAACCGGTACGGGACTACAGGGAAAAGCAGGCAACCAATAACGATTGTGGCTGGCTTTATTGAAAACCTCTGCACAAACGAGTCATTTTTATTTGCCGCCTGTGTTTAATCTCCTGTTGCTCCGCTGCCTGCTTCGGCATCATATGCTTTGGAGGTATCAATACGTATTGTACCTGCCTTTTCATCCCAGGTCACACTGAAATCAAGAGCCTTGGCAATATCGCGGAGTTTGAAATAGTTGTATCCTCCTATGTTGAACGCGGCAAGCTGAATCTCACGGCCGTCCAGATATACTCTTGAGCCGGTTGTCACCGCCGTCTTCAGAATTGACGTTGCTGATACTGAAAGTTCTCCCCCAACAGGCGTCGTATACGCCTTATTTGTCGTGAGGCGGATAACATTTTCTGCGCCGTCCCAGCCTACTTCAAACTGTTTTGCAGTGCCGTTTATCGCCATGGCGATATCTCTCAGTTTAAAGTAGTTGTTGCCTTTGATGTTATAAGCCTCAAGAGTCATTGCTTTCCCGTTTATTAAGATCTTGGCAGCAGCAGGCTTCACTGCAAAGGAAGGCGATTTGGCCTTATGCATAGCTTCCGTTGTTATAGATGAAGCAGGCAGCAGGTTTAACTGTGAGGGCGTTTTGACCTGATTCATTGCTTCCCTCGGGAAAGGGGATGAATAGATGTTGCCGAGGTTTATCCCGTCACCCCATGCCCATAAACTGCCGTCGGCTTTGACAGCGTAATTGGTGTGCTGCTTTGAGGAAACATAAACGACATCCTCCAATATTTTTTCGGGCGTGTAATTATATCCTTTGTTTCCTCCGAAATCTTTTACACCCTGCCCCCATGTCCAAAGGCTGCCGTCCTTTTTCACGGCAAGGCTGTGACAGGTGCCTGCGACGGCCGACACTACATCCTCCATAATCTTTACAGGCACAGTGCTGTCTTTATTCGTACCGTCACCCAATCCTCCT
>JBLNCH010000227.1:0-3685 GCA_050260485.1 Bacillota bacterium
AGCCCATCCCGGAACCAAAACCTGCAACACCTTCCCGTGGAGAGTCAGTACCCCGGTATACCAAAGTCCTAACTATGACCGCTACCGCATATTGCCCCTGCAGCAAGTGCAACTATCCATACACCGATCAGCTTTCATACATCGGGCTTCCACTACGTCAAGGCATCGTAGCAGTAGATCCTAATATCATCCCTCTGGGAACCAAACTCTATGTTGAAGGGTACGGCGACGCCATTGCCGCCGATACCGGAGGCGCAATAAAAGGCAATCGCATTGACCTGTGCTTTCCGGATCACCAGTCAGCTCTGGCCTTCGGGATCCAGAACGTTAAGGTCTACGTCCTTCCCTGACGGGCAGGATACCAAACTAGACCTGCCTGAGTTCACGTAACTTACCTTGCAGCTTTTCCTCCACCAGTGGAGGTACAAGGCCACAAACCGAGCCGCCCAACAGGGCGGCTTCTTTAATGCCGGTAGAGCTTACGAAGTAGTATTTGCTGTTGCAGGCGATAAAGATGGTATCAACTTCCGGGTACAAATGGCTGTTAGTCATAGCCAGCTGCAGTTCGTACTCAAAGTCTGATACCGTCCGCAGACCCCTGATGATAGCGCTGGCTTGCCGTTTCCGCACGTAATTAACCAAAAGGCCGGTGAAGGAATCAACCTCCAGGTTGGGCAGGTGCCTGGTTACCCCCCGCAGCATCTCCACCCTTTCCTCAGTAGTGAAGAGCGGGTTTTTGTAAACATTATGCACCACCGCTACAATAACCCGGTCAAAGATTCTGCTGGCTCTTTCCAGCACATCCAGATGCCCATTGGTAACAGGGTCAAAACTACCGGGGTATACCGCCACTCTCTCCATGATTGCCTCCCTATTATATCGCGTACTATTCTCCGTTCTCTTCTATTGCCAGGGTATAATTAATAATTTAAGCCGCTGCATAAGAATTCCATTAGTGCTAATTGGGCACCGATTTAAATAGGGGATTGTCCCCCGTGAGCTAAAAACATCTCTCGGGACCAGTTTTTTTGATTCCGGACATCTTCTCAGGTTATTTTAACCCAACCTCGATTCCCGGTGCAAAAAATCGGAATAAGATGATTTACGCGCTTTAACCTCTCCATACAGTATAAACCAAACACAATTGCGAGTCACCAGCAAGAAGTTTATTCACAAGTATCCGCTGAATAACCCTAATTCCAAAAAGTATCCCGTACACTTTTAGGGAGGTACGGGATTACTCATTACCCTCTTATTTCATATTATTCCGGAAGTGATATACTGCCTCTTTGACTTGCAAGACAAATACTTAAAATAAAATGCTATGCCCTTTCCACTACCAAAGCAGTACCCATTCCACCGCCGATACAGAGTGTTGCCAGGCCTTTTTTGGCATTCCTTCTCTGCATCTCGTAAAGCAGGGTGACCAGGATTCTGGTTCCTGAGGCTCCGATGGGATGTCCCAAAGCAATAGCTCCCCCGTTTACATTAACCTTGTTTATATCAAACTTGAGCTCCTTCGCTACCGCCACCGATTGAGCGGCAAAAGCCTCATTGGCTTCAATCAGGTCAATGTCGTCAAGGGTTAGCCCCGCTTTTTCCAGAGCCTTGAGCGATGACGGCCAGGGTCCTATCCCCATGATCTTGGGGTCAACCCCGGCGGAGGCATAGCTCAGTATGGTGGCCAGGGGTTTAATTCCCAGTTCATTGGCCTTTTTCTCCGACATAACTACTACTGCAGCTGCACCATCATTAATCCCGGAGGCGTTACCAGCAGTAACCATGCCATCTTTTTTAAACGCCCCCTTGAGCTTGGCCAGACCTTCCATAGTAGTATTAGGCCGGACGAATTCGTCGGTATCAAAGACTGTTTCACCCTTCTTGGTCCTGACCACAACTGGAACTATTTCATCCTTGAAGCGACCCTCATTTATGGCCGCCGTTGCTCTCTGCTGGCTGCGGAGTGCGAGTTCATCCTGTTCTTCCCGGGTATTGCCCCACTGTTCGTTTATATTTTCCGCGGTAATTCCCATATGACAGTTATTGAACGCATCCCATAGACCGTCTTTAATCATCAGATCGATGATTTTGCCTTCACCCATCCGGTATCCCCAGCGGGATTTGTCGAGTCCATATAAGGCTCCTGACATGCTCTCCGTCCCGCCGGCAACTACAATATCGGCATCACCTGCTTTTATTGCCTGAGCCGCCAATTCGACGGTCTTCAAACCGGAACCGCATACCTTGTTTACCGTAAAGGTAGGCACTTCTACGGGAATACCGGCATCCAATGAACACTGGCGCGAAATGTTCTGGCCCAAACCTCCCTGGAGCACACACCCGAAGATCACCTCTTCGACCATCTCCGGTTTAATACCCGCCCGTTTGACAGCCTCAGCAATAACCAGGGCTCCCATTTCCCGGGCTGAAACATCCTTCAGTGCACCGCCGAAACTTCCTACCGGCGTTCTGCAAGCGCTAACAATAACTGCTTTATTCAACATTCAATCCCCTCTCATAGTAAACTAACCGGCTATCTCTGCGTTTGTACCTGATTGAGATCTTCTCACGGCACGAACTTCTAATCTTTTAGCAGCATGTTGGAAATGACCACCCGCTGTATCTCATTGGTTCCTTCATAGATCTGAGTTATCTTGGCATCCCTCATCATCCGTTCCACCGGATACTCCCGGCTGTAGCCATAACCACCCAGAATCTGCACCGCTTCCGTGGTAACATACATGGCTGTGTCGCCGGCGTACAGCTTGGCCATGGCACTTGCTTTTCCATAGGGGAGCTTGGCTGACTCCAACCAGGCAGCCTGATAGGTCAGCAGTCGAGCCGCCTCAATCCGGGTGGCCATATCGGCCAGCTTGAAGCGGATCGCCTGTTGTTCGCTGATGGGCTTGCCAAACTGTACCCGTTCCTTGGAATACTGGAGCGCAAAATCCAGGGCCCCCTGGGCGATTCCCACTGCCTGGGCAGCAATTCCATTGCGCCCCCCGTCCAGGATCATCATTCCGATCTTGAATCCGTCACCTTCGTTGCCCAGCAGGTTCTCTTTCGGAACACGACAGTTTTCAAAGATCAACTCGTAGGTTGCCGACGAGCGGATTCCGAGTTTCTTTTCTTTTTTGCCAAAGCTGAAGCCTGGGGTGCCTTTTTCCACAATAAAGGCGCTTATTCCCCGGTGTTTCAACTCCTTAGGTCCAGTGCGGGCGATAATAATGTAGGTATCGGCGTAATATGCATTGGTTATGAATACCTTGGTTCCGTTCAGGATATAGTGATCACCATCCAAAACCGCCGTGGTTTTGGTTCCTCCTGCGTCACTGCCGGCGGAGGGTTCGGTGATCCCAAAAGCCCCCAGCTTGGTTCCCTCTGCAAGAGGAATCAGGTATTTCTGCTTCTGCTCTTCAGTACCGAATTTCCAAATGGGCCAGGAGCATAGTGAAAGGTGTGCAGAAAGGGTTACCCCGGTGGAGGCGCATACCCGGGATAATTCTTCGACCGCTATGGCATAGCTTACAAAATCTGATCCTGCGCCGCCGTACTCCTCTTCCCAGGGAATGCCGCACAGGCCCAGTTCACCCATCTTATAGAATATATCGATATCGAACCGCTCTTCTTCGTCTCGTTCTGCCGCGCTGGGGCCAACCTCTTTTTCTGCGAAGTCACGGACCAC
>JBLNCH010000228.1:0-3271 GCA_050260485.1 Bacillota bacterium
GTGAGCCAAAAACAACCCCACTGCGTGTGTTCCCCCTCCATCGCACCCATTTTCAACCGCATTTAAAAAATTCTTTGGTAATTGACTGTTAACCACATGCGTAATATGCTTATTACAGAACGCTATAATATTTCGTTACAGGGAGGGTGAAGCATCATGTTTGATTTTCTAATGACAGCGGAACAGCTGGCCCTGCGTGATGAAGCCCGGGAGATGGCCAAATGGGTGCCCCGGCAGTACATCCTGGACATGGATGCCGACAAGATTAAGTTCCCCAAGGAGTTTCTGCAGGAGTGTGGCCGCCGCAATCTCCTGGGACTGAGACTCCCCCAAAAGTACGGTGGGCGAGGCCTGGGGTGGGTCGAGGATACTCTGGTGGCGGAGGAGATCTGTGTGCCGGGTTACGCCTTTGGGTGTGTCTGGGGAGTCGGAGCCGACATCGTCTGTGATGCGATCTGTAACTTTGGTTCGGAAGAGCTTAAGGAGAAGTACGTGGTGCCCCTGCTCAAAGGTGAGAAGTTCGCTGCCGAATGTCTGACTGAGCCCCGCGGCGGCTCTGATTTCTTTGGCGCTACCACCACAGCGATCGAAGATGGCGATTATTATATATTGAACGGACAAAAGCGCTTCATCGTTGGCGGCGAAGGCGCCGATTTCTTCCTGGTCTATGCTAAAACTGCTCCCGAGGCTCCGGCGCACAAGTCCATGACCTGTTTTATCGTGGATCGTGATGCCGGGGTCAAGGTCGAGTACCTGTACGGGCTCATGGGCTGCCGGGGAGGAGGCACCGCCCGCCTGGTGTTTGAGGATGTCCGGGTGCCCAAAGCCAACATCCTGGGACAGGTCAATGGTGCGGTCGAGGTTTTCTATCCCATGATGATCCCCGAAAGGCTGGGAACGGCTGCTATGACCATCGGGGCGGTTAGACCGGCTCTGGAAATCGCCACTGATTATACTTCCAAGCGCAAGGCCTTTGGCACGAAGATCAAGAACTTCCAGGGAGTCAGCTTCAAAATCGCTGATGCGGTAACCAAACTGGATACCTGCCGGGCCATGATTTACTGCACGGCCCGGGCAATCGACGCCGGGGTTCATCCTGACCGCGCTCGCCGGATGGTATCGGAGGCCAAGAAATTTGTCACCGAGCAGTGCTGGGATGTGGTGAACCTTTGCATGCAGGTTATGGGCGGCATCGGCTACACTGACGTTTATCCTATCGAAAAGATCCTGCGGGATATGAGGTTGTCCATGATCTGGGTCGGTTCCAACGAAATCATGAGCCTTATTACCCAGCACGAGTGGTACAAGGAGAGAGCAAACGAGCTTAAGGTCAGCACCAAACGGGACAGCGAATACGATTGTGTCAATGCCTTCGCCGAAGGTGAAAAGATTTTTGAATAGGGGGTGAAACCCGAGGGAGTGTCTTGAGGAGACATGCAACTATGCAATCACCGTACCAGGACTCAGGCAGATAAGTCGCATTCAATTCGACAACATATATGGTTCCGGTTGTAAAGCGGATTCTGAGGAGAACCAATAACCGTGGTCCATAGTCACCATAATCAGAAGGCAAATTTGATTTTTAACCTTGGCAGGCAGGACGATGCGCTGCTACGGCAGCGTATCGTCAAGATGAATACTGCGTAATTTTGTTATTGAAGCGATGCGAATGAACCCTGATAAGCATTACTGGGAGGTGTTTGTGTGAAAAAGCCCTGGCTTAGACACTATGACCTGGGAGTACCCGAAAGCTACGATTATCCAATAGTCCCCCTCAACTACCTGCTGGAGGAATCCACCAGACGCAATCCATACAAAACCGCAATGATATTCAATGACAACACTATAACCTATCAGGAACTCAACCGCATGGCAGACAGTTTCGCGGTATCGCTGTTGAAACTCGGGATAAGAAAGGGAGACCGGGTAATGTTGAGCTTACCCAACATCCCGGCCATGGTTATTGCTTATTATGGTGTATTGAAAATGGGAGGCATCATAGTCAACAGCAATCCTCTGTATTCGGAGCACGAGATGATGGTTATGCTTGAAGACTCGGGAGCGACAGCGGTTGTAACCTTCGATATGGTCTACCCGAAGTTTGCTGCTCTGATGCCAAAAACGCCGTTGGAAAAGATTATTGTTGCTCCCTTCGGGGATTTTACACCCGCTTCACCTGACGTCATACTGTTCCGTGACCTGCTCCATACCAAAGAGAGACCACCGGCAATAAGTGTCGACCCCCGGGATGATGTAGCGGTCCTGCAGTACACCGGAGGTACCACCGGAATACCTAAAGGAGTAATGCTTACTCACTTCAACCTGGTCGCTAATGCCACCCAGATTGCCGGTTTTGCCCGGACAACATCAGACGATATTTTCTTCTCAGCCATACCGTTTTTCCATGTCTACGGGATGACTACTTCCATGAATATTCCCATCATGAACGGAGCCACCTTCATACCATTTCCCTTTCCCCGGGATTTTGAAGGGATGATCAAGGCCATAGCCAAGTACCGGCCCACCCTATTCTTTGCCGTGCCCACCATGTACGCCTCCATCAACAGTTTTCCCGGCGTAGAACAGTATGATCTCACATCCATCCGTCTTTGTGTTAGCGGAGGTGCACCCCTGCCCGATAATGTTCGGGATACGTTTGAAAGGTTGACGGGCTGCAAGATGCGCGAAGCCCTGGGCATGACAGAGGCGACTACCGGCTGCAGTTGCAGTCCCTGCGTCGGTATGAGAAAGGAAGGAGTTGGCATCCCCTTCCCGGATGAGCTCATGGCTACCATAGATGTCCACGGTAATTTCCTGCCTCCGGGTGAACCCGGGGAACTAGTCATCAAGGGCCCCAATGTAATGAAGGGCTATTGGAATAATGAGGAGGCAACCCGGAACGCTTTCGTTGGCGATGGAACCTGGGTCCGAACCGGGGACGTCGTTCAGATGGACGAGGACGGGTATTTCAAGGTGGTTGACCGGTTGAAGGATATGATTATCACGAGTGGAAATAACGTTTTTTCATTGGAAGTGGAAAACGTTATCTACATGAATGACAAGGTTCTGGAAGCGGCTGTGATTGGTGTGCCTGATCCGATAAAGGGTGAGGTTGTCAAAGCTTTTGTGGCACCCAAAGAAGGTCAGACCATTACAGTTCAGGAAATTATTGACCTGTGTAAAGAAAAACTGGCCCCCTACAAGGTCCCCAGAGAAGTCCAATTCCTGAATGAACTGCCCAAATCCAACGTCGGCAAGATACTCAAGACCG
>JBLNCH010000229.1:0-4047 GCA_050260485.1 Bacillota bacterium
GGGGTTGGTAGACGGAAGATCTTGTACCCTACAAGCCGACATGCGGGAGCGGGATTAAGCCGCTCCCGCTGTTTTTATTTTATCAAGAATCTGAGATAATTAACTCTATGCGGGGAACAATGACATTACAAAGAGTATCTGAATATATAAACCGTCACCGGCTGATTGCTGCCGGTGACCTGGTGGTGGTCGGGGTATCAGGAGGGCCGGACTCGGTGGCTCTCCTGCATATGCTCCTGCAGTTACAGGAATCTCTGGGATTTCGGGTACACGCGGCTCATCTGCATCACGGGCTACGGACTGAAGCCGATCAGGATCAGAAACTGGTGGAAACTGTCTGTCAGGATTGGCAGGTTCCATTATCCGTACGACGGGTGGATGTTGCCCATATGGCCATGAAGGAAAAGATGTCCGTGGAGGAGGCCGGACGCGAAGCCCGCTACCGATTTCTGGAGGAACTGCGCCAGGAACTCGGGGGTGACAAGATCGCCACTGCCCACCATCGGGGTGATCAGGCGGAAACGGTGCTCCTGCACCTGATTCAGGGAACAGGGGCCCTGGGACTGCAGGGGATTCTGCCTCGGCGTGACCGGATCATCAGGCCGTTACTGGATTTGAGCAAAGCCGAGATTACTGAGTATCTGAACGATAACGGGTTACCCTATCGTATTGATTGTTCAAACTTTGATAACAATTATCTCAGAAACCGGATCCGCTGGGAGCTGCTGCCCCTCCTGGAAGAGAGGTTCAATCCAGGCATGGTGGATGTACTCTGCCGTTTGGCTGCAGTAATGAAGGAAGAGAATCATTACTGGGATGAACAGGTAAGCAGGGTTATGGCCGAGTTGGTGAAGGAAGGAAAGAATACACCGCTGGTTGCCCCGGTGGAAGGCATTCAACAGATGCCGCTGAGCATGCAGCGCCGGTTGGTGCATCAAATCCTCCGCCAGGCAGGCTGCGGACGGGTGACCTGGGATGATGTTGACCGGGTGCTCGATCTGATGTCGCGGAAGGGATCAGCCCGTCGGGTACCAGTCAGTGGAGGAAAGTGGGTACGAAAATCATATGATGTGCTGGAATTCGGCATCGAGGAACCGGTCACGGCTGGTTTCTGTTATGAACTCGAGGTTCCCGGCCGGATTGAAATCCAAGAGATAGGCCTTACCGTGTCCGCCCGGCTGCTATCAGAAGAGCCTACGGCGGCCACGAACGGTGAGGTAGCAGTTTTTGACTGGGAATCTCTAAGAAAACCGCTCTATATCCGTTCACGGCGACCTGGTGATACCTTCAAGCCGTTGGGATCGGGTGGCAGCCAAAAGCTTAAAAAATACCTGATCGATAAAAAAATTCCCCAGGCGGCTCGAGATCGAATCGCGATCCTAGCTGCCGATGACGAGATCTACTGGGTGATCGGTCACCGACTGGATGAACGGGGGCGGATCACCCGGGAAACCAGGAAATATCTGGAGGTTAGGGCGACCAGTGTCGACAAATAGCACCTTCATTGCCAAGGAAAAATGAATTATGCTACAATTTATCACAGACTAGCTAGGGGGGGGACATATTGGAAAGAACCCTTAAAAATATCGCAATCTATGCATTAATCGTCTTAATCGCATTATTTGCTATTAAATGGACTTCCCCGGTTGAAGAGACCAAACAGGCCATTGACTACAACACCTTTTACAAGGCGGTTGTAAACGATAAGGTCGAGAGCGTTGTGATCACCCCCAAGAACGACGTGTACATGGTTGAGGGGGTTTATAAAGACGGCAAGGCCTTTACTACCACTGCATTTCGGGAGGAGGACCTGCCTGAGGTTCTGCGGGCGCACAATGTTAAGGTTGAGCCAAAACCAACCCCGGAACCGGCCTGGTGGACAGGACTTTTGACGACGTTCCTGCCCGTTTTGTTACTGGTAGGTTTTATGGTTCTGATGATGCAGCAGACTCAGGGTGGCGGCAACCGGGTGATGCAGTTTGGCCGCAGCCGGGCTCGGATGATGAATCCGGAGTCAGCCAAGATTACCTTTCAAGACGTGGCAGGAGCTGATGAAGCCAAAGAGGAGCTGCAGGAGGTTATTGACTTCCTGATGAATCCCTCGAAATTCTCGCAGATAGGTGCAAAAATCCCCAAGGGGGTACTGCTTTACGGCGCGCCGGGAACCGGCAAGACCCTGTTAGCCAAAGCGGTCTCTGGAGAAGCCGGGGTACCGTTTTTTTCTATTAGCGGTTCCGATTTTGTGGAGATGTTTGTAGGTGTAGGTGCATCCCGGGTCCGGGACCTGTTTGAACAGGCGAAAAAGAATTCACCATGTATTGTGTTTATCGATGAGATAGACGCGGTAGGCCGCCAAAGAGGTGCCGGTTTAGGAGGCGGGCATGATGAGAGGGAGCAGACCCTTAACCAGCTGCTGGTGGAAATGGACGGGTTCGCCACCAATGAGGCAATTATCGTAATGGCAGCTACCAACCGTCCAGACATACTGGATCCTGCGCTGCTGCGTCCTGGTCGCTTTGACCGGCATATAACCATAGACCGTCCGGATGTGAAAGGACGACAGGCGATACTGGAGGTTCATATCCGCAACAAGCCAATAGACGAGAGTATTGACCTGGAGGTGCTGGCCAAGCGAACCCCGGGTTTTACCGGGGCTGACCTGGCTAACATGGTGAATGAGGCCGCCCTGCTGGCAGCCCGGCGCAACCTGCGGACTATAGGCATGCAGGAAATGGAGGAAGCCATCGAACGGGTAATAGCCGGACCGGAGAAAAAATCCCGGGTAATTTCCGAATCCGAAAAGCGGCTGGTGGCCTATCATGAGGCGGGTCACGCCGTGGTCAGTTATTATTTGGAGCACACTGACAAGCTGCATAAGATATCGATCATTCCCAGAGGAAGGGCAGGCGGATACACACTCCTGCTCCCGGAAGAGGACCGGAATTATATAACCAAATCCAGGCTTTTGGATGATGTGGTGGTTCTCATGGGAGGAAGAGTGGCCGAGAGCGTAGTACTGAATGAGATCAGTACCGGCGCCCAGAATGATCTACAGCGGGCTACCGACATTGTGCGTAAGATGATCACCGAGTACGGGATGTCCGAAGAACTGGGGCCGCTTACCTTTGGCCGCAAACAGGAGGAGGTCTTCCTGGGCCGTGATCTGGGACATGACCGTAATTATTCGGACGCCATCGCTTTTGCTATTGACAAGGAGGCTCGTGCCTTTGTAGAGAAATCCTATGAGAAAGCCAAGAGCATCCTGGAGAACCATATTGATAAACTGCATCAGGTAGCCCAGCGCCTGATGGAAATCGAAGTAATGGATGGAGAGGAATTCAGAGCTATTATGGAGGGTGGGAGTTCCAAGGAGGAGTCGTAGTTGGAAAGAACCTTCCTGATGATTAAGCCGGATGGTGTGGAGCGCCGTTTAATCGGCGAGGTTATCAGCCGTATCGAAATCAAGGGTTTTCGCATGGTAGCTATTAAAATGCTGATGATCAGCGAGAAACTGGCCAAAGAGCATTACGCTGAACATGTTGAAAAACCCTTTTTTCATGAGATGCTGTCCTTTATAACTTCGGGGCCGGTGGTGGCTATGGTTTGGGAAGGCGATAATGCCATCAAATCGATTCGCGAATTGATGGGAGCAACCGATCCTGCTCAGTCCAAACCGGGCACCATCCGTGGGGATCTGGGCGAATCGATATCCAGGAATGTTGTTCACGGCTCCGATTCTCCGACCGCCGCGGAGCGTGAAATCAGCCTCTTCTTCGACAGCAACGAGCTTCTTGACTGAAGCAACAGGTCTCTGACCCGGTGCATCAGCCTGGCCTGTCCCATTTGAGTACTGGTCGTTTACCCTGGGATGCAAGTATAATAGGATCATGGTGCCTGAAAGAAATAAATATTATGGGGCATTGTGAATTAGATCACAAAAGCAAGGGGGCCGGAATGTGAAAAGCGATGTCGAGATTGCTCAGGAGGCGCGATTGGAGAGGATCGAGGCCATAGCCGAAAAAGCCGGGTTATTGGCGGATGAGATTG
>JBLNCH010000230.1:0-8325 GCA_050260485.1 Bacillota bacterium
AAATATTTCTAATAGAATGTAGGTACAAATATAGGGGGTGATAAATTGGATAACAGTGTTTCTCTGGATAAAGTGAGCGGTAATACGGATATCGGTGCCATACGCATAGCGGAGGAAGTAGTCTCCACGATAGCAGGTCTGGCTGCGGTTGAGGTTGAAGGTGTGGCCGCCATGAGCGGAAGCCTGACAGCCGGATTAACAGAGATACTGGGCCGTAAAAACCTGAGCAAGGGCGTTAAAGTCGAAGTTGGAGAATCTGAAGCTGCTATTGAAGCCTTTATAGTAGTAGAATTCGGTTTCCCGATTCCCGGGGTGGCCAAAGCGGTGCAGAATCAGATCAAGAGTGCGGTGGAAACAATGACCGGCCTTAATGTCACCGCGGTTAATATCCATGTTGTCGGGGTTTCAATGAAGAAAGGCAAAATTGAGGAAGAGACAACTGAGAGATAAGCCAATTTTCAACAACCCCCTGGATTTCAGGGGGTTGTTGTCCTATTTAGGGTAGGGTTTTATTTTCGCTGATTGTGCATTTAATCACTAGGGCAAGGGGTGTAAACAAGCCGTTTTAATCAGTCAACTGTATGTAGGCAATCAAGTTATTTATCACCACTCCAATGAGAAGGAGGGTTTTGGGTGTCGGCTATTTGGAAGTCAGTTTTAGCTCTGTATAATCTGGTTCTGATTGGTTTATCAGTAATAGCTGTGGCACTGGCACTTGGCAATACCGAACCGCTGCTGTGGATCAACGAGGCCCTTAGTACCTCTCAGAACCGATTAATTACCGGTGGCACCGGGGTATTGCTGGCAGTTGTGGGATTATATCTTATGATCCAGTTGTTTAGGTCCGGACAGGAAACCGAGGTTTTAGTTCAGGAATCCGATGCAGGCAAAGTAATCATAACCGTTCCGGCCATCAAGCAGATTGTGCTGAAAGCAGTCAAACAGGTAGAAGGAGTGCGGGAAGCCAAGCCGGAGGTTACAAACGAAAAGAACGGGGTAGTGGTATCCCTGACCTTAATGGTCAACCCCGATTACAAGATTCCCGAGATGACCGCAACAGTCCAGGAAAAGGTAGCAGCCCTTCTGGAGGAAGTGGGCGGACTTCGGGTGGCCCATGTCAGGATAAAAGTGGATGACTTTGCTCCTAAGCCCGCGGTGCGCTGAAAGGAGGAATGAACCCATGTGGGATAAGATGTTTTCGTACATACTTGAGAACCACCGCGGCAAGGCTATCGGCTTAATTCTGGGATTAATCGCCGGGATATTGATTATAAACTACGGCTTCTGGAAAGCCCTGTTCATTGTATTGTGTGTAATTGGCGGCTTTTTGGTGGGTAAGGCGGTTGATGAGCAGGTTGATTTCGATGATTGGTTCAAGAGATTTCGCGGTAAATAATAGGGAGGCAGGATTGATTGAGCAGAAGAAAAGCCCGGGAAGCAGCATTCAAGATACTATTCACAGTTGACCTGGTTCAGGCAGACGCAAAGGAGGCTCTTCTGGAACTCAATCAGGATCACTCCATAAAAGAGGAGAATCGAAGGTTCATTTACAGCCTGGTCCTGGGAACCCTGGATCACCTTAAAGAAATTGACCGGCATATTACACGGTTTTCTCCCGATTGGCCTCTGGAGAGGATGCCTGCAGTAGACAGGAACCTCTTAAGAATGGCGGCTTATGAGATATTATACGCGGGTGACGTCCACCCGGTAGTCGTTATAAATGAGGCAATCGAATTAGCCAAAACCTACGGGGATGACAACTCGCATGCCTTTATAAATGCCATCCTGGATCGCATCAAGGAGGTCCGGAGTTGAACGCCTTTCTTGGTATAGATACCAGCGCTTACACTACCTCGGTGGCCATAGTCGGGGAAAAAGGAGAGGTATTGGCTGATGAGCGCATGCTGTTGCAGGTTGCATCTGGCAAGAGAGGTCTGCGGCAATCTGAAGCCCACTTCCAGCATATGCGCAACCTCCCGGTACTGATGGAAAAGCTGGCCCCGGTATTAAAAAAACACCGGCTTCTCGCCCTGGGAGTGAGCGATCAGCCGAGGCGGCACCCTGACAGCTACATGCCGGTATTCCTCGCTGGTTTGGGTGTGTGTCGCTGTCTGGCCAGTGTCGGGGGCTACCCGCTATATTTTTTCAGTCACCAGGAAGGACATGTTGAAGCGGCGGCCCATGGGTTTCCTTTAGAGGGACAGGATTTCATCGCGGTTCATTTTTCCGGAGGGACGTCGGAAATCCTCCTGGTAAAACGTGATGTGAGCAGATACAGGATCGACTTGATCCTGGCGACCAAGGATCTGAATGCCGGTCAGCTGGTTGACCGGGTAGGGGTGGCCATGGGGCTGCCTTTTCCGTCCGGTTCACATATGGAGCAGATAGCGAAAGATACGGCAACCGATCACACACTTCCTTCCTCGGTTGATAAACAGGGATTCTCTTTTTCCGGCGCGGAAACCCGGGCAGTTGCCATGCTGGCTCAGGGTGTACCGCAGGAGACGGTGTCCTATCTGGTTTTTAAATGTATCGCCAACACGCTGGAAAAAGGACTCAGAATGGCCGCCGAACATAGTGGGATCACCCGTGTGGTCATGGCTGGAGGGGTAATGGCCAATGGAATAATCCGTAACCGTCTAGCCGAAAGGTTCAGAGGTTCAAAGATTAAGCTCTACTGGGCACCACCAGATCTTAGCACCGATAATGCTGTAGGCATCGCTTTTTTGGCCCGCAAGTTTTATTACTACGAACATGAAATGGGGGTTTATCTTGAACGACAATAATATCTTGTACGGCAAGGAGCCGGCCCAAGAAATTCTGGAATACGTGTCAAATAGCGTACAAGGCCTGAAAACGGCCGGTGTTTATCCCCGGCTGGTGACCGTTCAGATTGGCGAAGACCCGGCATCCCGGGTATACCTGGCTTCCCAGATGCGCAGCGCGGAAAAGGTCGGGATTAAGAGCGAACTCGTAAACCTCCCTGACAACGCTTCGCAGGCTGAGGCTACTAAGACCATTGAACAAATGAACGACGATCCGTCCATACATGGCATTATGCTCCACATGCCAGTACCCAAGCACCTTGATGGCCGGGCTTTGCAGTGGGCAATAGACAGTAAGAAAGACGTGGAAGGTGTAACCCCCTACAACCTGGGGAGATTGTTCCTCGGTCAGCCGGGGTTGGCGCCATGTACAGCCTTGAGTGTTATTAGATTGATAAAGGAGACCGGGGTCAAACTCCGGGGATTGGAAGCGGTTGTTGTAGGCCGCAGCGACATAGTGGGTAAGCCGGTAAGCCTGATGCTCACCGGTCTTGACTGTACAGTTACCCTTTGTCATTCAGGGACCAGTGAACGTGGAGTCCTTAAAGACCATGTAAAGCGGGCTGATATCCTGGTGGCTTCAATAGGAAAACCCAATTTCATCCCGGGCGAGTGGGTCAAACCGGGAGCGATTGTGATTGATGTGGGAATCAATTACGTTGACGGTAAGCTGGTGGGGGATGTTGAATTCGGAGAGGCAGCCAAACGAGCCGCCTTCATAACCCCGGTTCCCGGTGGGGTTGGCACAGTCACTGTTGCTTACCTTTGCAAGAACCTGCTTGACGCCATCAACTGGCAGATGAAAGTGGAGGATTAGATTTATGCCCATAATTGACGGACAGAAGCTATCCCGGAGTTTACGGGAAGAATTAAAAGGTAAGGTCGAGGGTTTGCGGAACCAGCCGGTCCTGGCGGTTATCCTGGTCGGCAGCGACCCGGAAAGCCAGCGCTATGTAAATCTGAAAAAACGGGCAACCGAGGAGATCGGGGCCCGGTGTCAGGTGCACCATCTGAGTGAGGCAACGACCGGCGAAATCGTTACCCTGATCAATGAACTTAATCAAAATCCGGATGTCCATGGGATATTGGTTCAGCTTCCCTTACCCCCAGGAGCGGACCAGGATGAAGTGATTGCGGCTATTGAAGTTTCCAAGGATGTTGATGGCTTTCATCCCCTTAACCTGGGGCTGGGATACCTGGGGAAACAGGTCTTTACCAGCTGTGCCTCTGCAGCCATCCTAAACCTGATCCACCATTATATTAGGAATCCTCAACCCAGAGTTTTACTGGTGGGAAATTCTTTGGACCTGATTAAACCCCTGAATTCATTGCTGGTGGGGCGTGAATGTTCTGTTACCGTGGTTAATGAAATCGAGCCCTGGATCGATCTGTCCCTGTATGAGGTGGTAGTCCTGGAGAAGGGTACTCCCCGTTCAGTGTCCGGTTCAGTATTTACTGCAGGGTCTCTGGTTATCGATGCGGGGTTCCACTGGCAGGAAGGCAAGACCTGCGGGAACGCGATAACCGAGGATTTCGAATCGGATTCACGACCATGGCTGTTGCCGGTGCCGGGGGGGCTGGGACCGCTTTTGATTACCATGCTGCTTTCCAATCTGGTGATAGCAGCGAGTAGAAACGGGTGAGAGGGATGTTGCCAGGCAACCGGATCCTTTCAGTGGCAGAGTTAACTTCTCATGTGCGTTCGGTGCTGGAAAGTGACCGGTTGCTGCAGAATGTCTGGGTTAGAGGGGAGATTTCCGATTTTCGATATTACCAGAAATCGGGACATATGTACTTTAACCTGAAAGATGAACTATCCAGCGTTAACTGCGTTATGTTCCGTACCCGGGTTAAAGGTGTTGATTTCAAACCGGCTGACGGGTTGAAGGTTATTGCCCGTGGATACATATCCATATTCGAAAAATACGGGCGTTACCAGTATTATGTGGAGGAAATGGAGCCGGACGGACTGGGGCGTCTCTTCCTGTCTCTAAATCAGCTCAAGGAACGCTTGGAGAAGGAAGGACTTTTTGACGTCCGTCGCAAGCGGCCTATTCCCCGCTTCGTAGACTGCCTGGGGGTGGTAACCTCCGGTGATGGAGCGGCCCTTCGGGACATAGTCCGGGTGGTTCACCAGCGGCATCCGGGTTGCCACATCGTAGTCGCTTCCGCCACGGTCCAGGGGCCCGAGGCTCCGGATGAGATAACCCGGGCCATAGAGGCACTAAACCAGTGGGGTAAGCCGGATGTGCTGATTGTAGGTCGAGGCGGGGGTTCCATTGAAGACCTGTGGGCCTTTAACACCGAAAAAGTAGTAAGAGCGATTGTCAATTCCCGCATACCGGTTATTTCAGCGGTAGGGCACGAGGTAGATTTCAGCCTGGCCGACTTTGCAGCCGATGCCCGGGCCGCAACGCCTACCCAGGCCGGGCAGATGGCGGTTCCGGACATGCTTGCTTATCAAGAACAGCTGCTAGCCACCCATCTCCGGCTGCAGCGGACTATTGAGAGATACTGCAACCAAAAATGGGCCCAGCTGGATTACCTTAAGGAACGAAAGATCTGGAAAAAGCCCCATATGCTGTTTGAAAACCATCGCCGGGAATTACAATACCTCATGCAGGTTATGCAGAACCATATGAAGAATAATCTAAGAACCCGGGTATCATCACTCAAACAGCTGGCGGTCACCCTGGACGCCATAAGCCCGCTTAAGGTATTGGAACGGGGCTATGCGATAGCCCGCAGGGAGGATGGGGAAGTAGTCCGGGTTATTGAGCAGGTTGAACCGGGCTCTTTGCTGAACCTTACCGTACGCAACGGAGAAATCAAGGTTGAGGTTCGAGAAAAAAGAACAGGAGACTGGTTGTAATGAGTTTTGAGCAGGATTTTAACCGACTGCAGGAGATCGTAAAACAACTGGAGGAAGGAGACCTGCCTCTCAGGACTTCTCTAGAACTATTTGAAGAGGGCATCGGACTCTTTCGCCGCTGTCAGGAGGAACTAAGCAAAGCTGAGGGTAAGATTTCACAACTGGTTAAATCAATCGACCAGGGATGGGAAACGGTTCCTTTCGACTTGGGTATCGGTCGCGGTGAACGTGAATAGCCGAGCATCTTACCCCGCCGGACCTCTCCGAATTATCCCCACAACACCTTTCCTACTCAATGGTCGATCTGGCTCGAGATCGTATTTGGCTCTGAATAATTGCTGACACATTTTCCCTCAACGTATGCCCACCGGAATAGCCCTCGTTCATTATTGCATGGGTCTTAACCAAACCCCTTTAGGTTGAGGCCTTCTAACCGGACAGTTCCGGTATTTACCACAATACTACAGAATAGCCCTCCCATGGTATCCCTTATTATTTCTTATAAAAATTAACATAGAATATATTGCTGAAGCAGGAATTTATAACCATAGGTAGAAATAGGATGAATGATGAGGGAAGTTATTATACTCAATTGGGGGGTGAGGTTGTTTGAAGAAGGTCTTATTGTTAGGATTGGTCATCGCAGCACTATTCGGGATATTCGTGTTTTTTGAGGGGTTGCTTGGAGCCGAAGCCTTTTTCCTAGCTGCTATCGCACTGGCACTTTTCGTCACACTGGGGCCAAATGGTGAGTTTTTTAAGATGGCGCTCAGTATGCTCGCTGGAATTGTTATTGGATTGATAGCTATTTTCGCACTGGCTTTAGCCTTCCCGCTCCCGCCCGACAACACGGGGTACGTAGCTCTAGTCAGTTCGGTCTCATTATTTCTCGTGGTTCTGCTGTCAGCCGTTGGTCTCAGGCTTGATGGGCTTCTAATCGGTTGGGCCGGACTCTATGCCGCTGTTTATCCAATCTATGTTAGCGACCCAACGACCCTGGCAACTGCCGGAGTGCCGGCTGCGGTTGGCGCTGCCGTCTCTTTGCTGATTGGCTTGATTTTGGGTCTATTTGTCCTAAAAATGGCGGTTTCACTTGCTGCCAGAGAAGGAGGGAGCTAGAATTGAAAAACCGAGGCAGAATCCATAAACTTATGGTTGTCCTTTTGGTCTTTGCCCTGGTTGCTGCAGCTCCACTTGCGGCTTTTGGCGCCGGGGGAACCGTTTCCCAGATTAAGGATAATGAACTGGTCCTCACTACGCTTGATTCCAATGGGAATATTAGTGGGATTCAGGTACTTAACCACCTTAGAATCAAAGGTGAAGGCCAGGTCCAGGTTACTGACAAGAGTGCTTACGGGCTAACGTCAGTACGTAATCTTTACGGAAGAGAAAAGTTAGTCACGAGTGATGGACAGTTAATCATAAATACTCAGGTTAAGGGTTCAAAAGATATTTACTATCTGGCAACCCTTGAACAGTCGGCAGTGAAGGACATGAAGTTCCCCATCAATCTTGATATCCAGTATTTCCTGGATGGGCAACAAGTCAAACCAGCCGAACTCCTGGGTAAAAGCGGTCACCTCAAAATAGTGGTGACAGTGGAGAATACCTCCGGTGTTCCCAAGGTTTTGGAATTCCAGAATGATAAGGGTGAAAAATTCACGAAAGAAGCCGTAGTATTCACTCCCTATGCTGTTTCCCTGTCAGGCTGGAAATTTGACAACAGGTATTTTGACAATGTTACTGCACCCGGTGTAGGTGGTGAATCCCCTGAGGGAGTGGTTACGGATATTAAGGGAGTAACAACAGTAAGTTGGACTATCCCCTTGATTCCTCCTGCATATCCGTCAAAACAATATGCGGTTCTGGAGGCGGACGGGAAAAACATCCAGTTGGATTCCTTTGATATTGCAGTCATTCCGGTACTGCCCGAAACATCTCAAACTGATTCATTAGGTGGAGTGAAAACCGCCTTTGAGAAGCTGTATGCTGGATTTGACTCCATCGAAAAAGGGGTTGGAACGCCATCTCAGCCGAATACCCTTCTGAACGGCTTCAATACCATATTGAAGGCTCTGGGTAATGACCAGGCAGAAGGAAGCGTCATTAACGGTCTCAGTCAAATCAGTGGCGGTTTAGATACGTTGTATGATAATCTCCTTAAAATCAGAATGGGTCTTGCTACCCCGGGATTCAATCCTGCGACCTTTAATGCCGCGCAGGGCAAGGATGCCGAAGGAAAAAGCCCCGGAGCCAAGGATGCTATTAATTTGGTGCAGTTAAGCATTGACAAGCAGCTCATCCCGGCGGTAGAAGCTCAGGAAACACTGGTAGCAGGTTTGAGCGGTGTAATTGGCAATCCTGCAGATGTGGGCAAAACACCGTCTGCCAGCACCTCCCTGTTCAATGATCTGAACACCCTTAAAGCCGCGGTTGGGGCTGGACCTGTGGCCGATCTGATCAATAAAGCACTCATACCTAAATTGACCGTTTTATCCGGTAACCTTAACGCCCTGCAGAAAGGCGGTAAAATTACCACTTCCACCGGCCAGGTGGATTTCCCCGCGTCAGTAGGGGCGGTCAAAGGAGGATTAGAGCAGGTTTCTAACTCTTTGGGCAAAACCGGCG
>JBLNCH010000231.1:0-2602 GCA_050260485.1 Bacillota bacterium
CGGCGGCTCCGGCCATCCGTGGCCTCCGCCCTATGGCTTCGCTCGGCCTTCAATAACTTAACTGACGATAGCAACACGATGAAAAACCTAACGCAAACTGACGGAATTAAATGCCTCAGGCAGGGTCAAAGTAAGTGTAAAATATTCTTGGGTAAATTCCGGCAAATTACCAGAGGGAATTTCGGGTAAAAAAATAGAAGACAGTGTAAAAAGAGCCATTGAAAACAACGACCGCGAAGTGTTCAACGGAGAGGCAAACCTGTGCCTGAAGAAGCGCGAGGGCTGGGAGTAATAGACCGAATGTAGGCCATACAATAGCCCGTAGGTTTAAGCACGGGGGCGCCTCCTGGACACCGCAAGGCGCAATAAACCTGGCCAAAGTACGCTGTGGCGAATCTAATCAGCCGACTAACGCTCGACTGGTTATTTTAACTTACCCTTCTCCCATCCCGCTGGATGCTGTGAGATTAGTTGGGTAATATGACCAAAGGAATGTTGTGGGTTTTGGATGTAAAGCAGTTATTGCCATTTGCGGAGGTTTTTCATTGTGTTCGAGCCGTTGGCCAACTTAACGAATTCCCTTGGCGGAGCGCCGGGCGGAGGCCACGGATGGCCGGAGCCGCCACTGAGCCTGGATGGCGAATTGGCGGGTGAAACCCGGCGCGGAGACAAGGGGATGAGTTTAGTTGGATAGGCGAGAACACTGAAAACACCGGAGCAAATGGCCATAACTGCGACGACAATACAATAACTGAACATTGAAGGTGAGATTACCCAAATAATCTTGACAGCATCAGGGTCAAAGTACCATTTGACTTTGTACAGTTCCTCTGGTAGAATTATTTATGCAACTTCAGGTTGCTTCCATTGTTTTCATTCATGCCGAAGTGGCGGAATTGGCAGACGCACGCGACTCAAAATCGCGCGGGAAACCATGAGGGTTCGAGTCCCTCCTTCGGCACCAAACGAAGAGCTAAGCCCGGCTGATTCCAATGAACCAGCCGGGCTTAATGCATAAAATTAATTTATTTTAAAACAGTAGTCCAGATTGGCAAATGAAACCCTGTCATGGTTGTTCAACTGGTACGTCTTATTGCTTAATAGGCTGGCGCCGTTAATAAAAGTTCCGTTCTTTGTGTCAAGGTCGGTTATAAAGTAAGCTCCGTCAACTTCCTCAATCTGTGCATGTATCCTGCCGATGCTTTTGTTATCTATGGTGTAATCACAGGTATCTTTATTCCTGCCCACAGTAAAGCGGGTTTTATCAATTACGATGACTTCAGCGCTATTTAAGGAATACAATCTGGGATAACCGCATTCTTCCAGCAAAGCTGTTTCATCAGGGTCGCTGCCGGGGACGAAAAATGTTCCATCCGAAGTGATATTTCCGGCTGAAAGCGTCTTGTTGTGCACTGCCTCTTCAGGTTTGTCCCGGCTGCTTGTAAGCGCAGTTCCAGCAGGCTCCCGCTTGTCCCGTCTTTTCAAACGATGCGGCAGTACAGTCAATATACCCAGTATCAACGCTATCCCACCGAGATAAAAATACCCGGGACCTGTCAGGAGCAACCGGATTAACGGTATACTTTTTACAATCCGCAGGTCTATATTGGTTAAAATGCCGGCGGCAAGGGAAATGGCGGCAACAAAGACCAGCAGGGTCTTTCGTTTTGCCAACCGTCTGCTTTCATTTTGGGCCAAATCAGTTGTTTCGGGACCGGTCATGTCGGGCTCATGCCTGTAAACACTTTCAGGACTTAAATTTCGCACTTCGGGCTGGGAATTTTCTTTTGCATTGTATATTGCGGAACCAGCGCACGAATCCTGTGGCAAATCCTCATGCAGACACCCGTGACCATCCTTCAGCGCCCTCAGGGACTGCCTGAAACAAGTGAGGTTGAACCCATCGGCCTTCACCAGGCTGAGAATCTGCCGTGTCCATGTTTCTTCTGTCTCAAGGCTTCCTGTACTCACCATCAAATTAACAACAAACAACTTCACGGCGCCGGCAGTATCCCGGGAAATTTCTACCGGTATATAGAGAAAAAATACTTCGCGGGACCTGGAGTCTATGTAAACGAAGTTTTCATCCAGGACCAGCGAACTGTCATGCAAAAAATACTTCCCACAGTCGAGCAGCACTGCTAGCAACCGGTCCAAAACCCCAATAAACTCATCTTTACACACCTTTTTCTTTTTGAAATAATTGGTTAAGGTGGTCAAACCGCCAATATGGTAACGGAGACTTGTGATACTGTCCTTTTCCCTTATATCCAGAGCAACAATCCCCGGAATTACGTTGTTGGCAATCATTTCAGCCTCAAACCCAATTTCATTGCGGTGCAGACCCGGTCTGGTCAAAACCAGGTAGCGAGTTCCCGCCCCGCCTGTAATTTCGGCATTAAACCCCATTAGAGTCTTTTCCATACGGTTCCCATCCTTTAACAGTTAAATTTGCCTCAGAAAAACCAGGACCAGTTGCAACAAAGTGCCAGGCACCACAGCGGTTGAAAAAATAAATTTTGCACCGGTGTCTTCTTTTGTGCTGTAAGCCGCCAACCGCCCGGTAAGAAAAATATACCTAAAGTATCTGAATACGCGTTTC
>JBLNCH010000232.1:0-3886 GCA_050260485.1 Bacillota bacterium
TGGGAACCCAAAACCCCCAAGGGTGAGGAGATCACCGGTAAACTGCAGGGGCTTCTGGTGGATAAGGATGTTAAGCTGCCCCAGGCGGCAGATATGAAGATTAAGGTTGATATCACCGGGCTCAGCGAGAAACTGGCCGGGATGTTCGAACACCCGATATGGGATGGACTCTCTTCCCGCTGCCTTAACTGCGGGGCCTGCACCTACGTGTGTCCCACCTGCTACTGTTTCGACATTCAGGTTCGTAACCGGGGAGAAGTGGGTAACCGTTTCCGCTGCTGGGACTCCTGCATGTACAAAGAGTACACGCAGATGGCAGGCGGCCATAACCCGCGCGAGTACAAGAAGGAGAGATTCCGCCAACGCTTCTTGCATAAACTGCAGTACTTTAATGAACGTTATAACGCTAACCTGTGCATCGGGTGCGGTCGCTGCATAATTGCGTGTCCCAACGGGGTAAACGTTCTGGAAGTTATTAATAAGTTAAAGGAGGTGCAGGTTGATGCATGATCACGACCACGAGTGCAATTGTAAGGATCATGGTCATACCAACCCTCTGGTCCCAACCATGGTAAAGGTGGTAAAAATCACGGAGGAAACTCCTGATGTTAAGACCTTTTATGTAACTACTGAAGATGGTATTCCGTTTAAAGTTATGCCCGGACAGCTGGCCATGGTTTCACAGCTGCCGGTGGGCGAGGGTATGTTTTCCGTCTCCTGGCAGGCGGAGGATCACCTGCAGTTTGCCATCAAGAGAGTAGGGCTTCTGACCGAGGCTCTGCACGAAATTGAACCGGGTCAGACCCTGGGGGTCAGAGGCCCTTATGGCAACGGCTTCCCGGTAGAAGAGTGCAAGGGCAAGGATATGCTGTTTATCGGCGGCGGTATCGGTCTGGCGCCTCTGCGTTCCTTTATTAAATACTGCTTTGCTCACCGTGAGGATTACGGCAAGATTCAGATTGTGTATGGGGCACGAAGTGCTGCCGATTTATGCTTCAAGAAGGAATTATTCGAGGAATGGCCGCAAGAACCAGATACGGAAGTATTCACTACTATTGATAGACCGGAAGAAGGATGGAACGGTCATGTGGCATTTGTAGCCCCGTATTTGGAGGAGCTAAACCCCAGCCCGAATGGTAAAATCGCCGTCACCTGCGGCCCTCCCATTATGATTAAGACTGTATTGGATAGTCTGGAGAAGATGGGCTATACTGACGAGCAGGTCATAACCACCCTGGAAATGAGAATGAAATGCGGTATTGGCAAGTGTGGCCGCTGCAACATCGGCAGCGAGTATATCTGCCTGGATGGCCCGGTATTTAACCTGGCCCAGCTCAAGAAACTACCGCCGGAGTGGTAGATCTCGCGTGTTGAAAGTAATCATTCTGTATCGGAAAAGGGTCTCGCCGGTGGCGAGACCCTTAGATTTTGAGCATATTCCGAAGCTAGTGGAGCAGGGAAAAACATAAGCTGATGCTCTACCCACCTGTTGTTTGGCAAGGCCTGGGGTGGATCAGCGTGCAAAGAGCTCAGGACCGAAGAGATAACCGAGGTAGAATACTAGAACAATAGAGATTATGTGCAAGATCCACCATCCTGTCTGAAGAAAGCCCCAGGTTTTCAGGTCATACCGGTTGCTGATTTGCTCACTCATGAGCAGACCCCCTTCGTGCGTATTTTGCAGATATGGTTTACTTTCCCATAAATTTTCCCATAATGTCGTTATTTTATGTGATGGAATACTTCCACCGGGGTTTACAAAGTGCGGAGTATGAATACAATAGAGGCGTAGAAGTACACGAAATTGTGCACAAGGAGGAAACAACCATAATGGATTCAACTCGGTACAGCCAGGCGGATTTTGCCTCTATAGAAGGTAAGGATATCATGCAGAGGGCCGAGATATTTTGGGAATTCTTAACTGATCTCCGGGAGAGGCGTCACCTTCAGTATCGTCGGGTGTCCTTATCAGGGTCTGCGCCGGTGATGCAGGTACTTGATCCTTATACCGGGCAGGTACGCAATATGATATATTTTGGCTCTAATGATTACCTGAACCTGACCCGCCATCCCCGGGTTATTAGGGCTGGTCAGGAGGCCCTGGAAAAGTATGGGGCGGGCGCCGGTAGTGTGCCGCTATTGGGGGGAACCTTGGACATTCATGTACGGCTGGAAGAAGAGTTAGCCCGGTTCAAAGGCTGTGAGGCCGCGGTGGTTTACACCTCGGGGTTTGGGTCCAATGCCGGAACCCTGATATCCCTGCTGCAGAAAGAGGACTGTGCGATCCTGGACATGTTGGATCATGCCTCACTGGTTGACGGCTGCATCAACACCAACATCCGTTATTTCAGCCACAATAACATGGAATCCCTGGAGAGAGTACTTAAACGCAGCCGGGATAAGTACCGGACCAAGCTGGTAGTGGTGGATGGGGTATATTCAATGGATGGGGATATAGCCAAACTGGATCAGATAGTGGAGCTGGCCCATCACTACGGTGCTTACGTTATGGTTGATGAAGCCCACGCTACCGGCGTTATTGGAGAAAATGGACGTGGGACCCCGGAGCACTTCCACATTGAGGGAAAGGTTGACATCGTTGCCGGAACCTTGTCCAAAGCTTTGGGAGCTGTGGGAGGCTTTATTGCTACTAGCAAGCCATTGGTAGAGCTGATCAGGTTTTATTCCCGCTCCTACATATTCTCGACCGCAATGACCCCGCAGGCGGCCGGTTCACTGGTGGAAGCCCTGAAGGTGATTGAAGAAGAACCGGAGCTACGGGAAAAACTCTGGGAAAACATCAGGTATTTCCACAAGGGACTTACCACCATCGGGTTTGACCTGGGCAATGCCGAGACGGCCATCTTTCCTATCATTATCGGTGATGACTTGAAAGTAAAAGAGATCTGCCGGCGCTGCCACGAAGAGAACCTGTATGTGAACCCTGTTGTATTTCCGGCAGTCTCCAAAAAACTCTCCCGCATCAGAATCAGCCTTACAGCCGGACACACTAGGGATCACCTGGATAGGGCTCTGGATATCCTGGAGAGCCTGGGCAAAGAATACAACATAATCTAGTCAAAAGGAAGCAACTATTTCGGGGATATTTCGGGGACACCATACTAAATTTTAGTAAAATTTAGTATGGTGTCCCCGAAATATCCCCGAAATGTCCGAAATACAAATACCTAGCGCGCGTCTGTTTGCTATGTTATTCTCTACTATGTTAAACTCTCCTAAATTCTGTTACGATAAATTAAGTAACAGTTTTCAGGGGGCATGTCTAAGTGTCGGTGCAAGAGATAAGAATTAAGAATGACGGAAAATGGTATGCAGATGATCGACTAATGTTTCGCAAACCAATCGTCAAACTCTTTGCCACCAATTTGCACAGGGATAATGAAGATCAGTTTTTCATTCGCCTGAACCAGGAAACCTTCCCCGTGGTAGTGGAAGATGTTCCCTTTTTAGCTGTGGATGCCTATGTCGATGGGGGCGGGATCGTTCTTGTACTCTATGATGAGCAGGAGATGAGGATTGATGAGGAGACACCGGTGGTATTCAAGGATAAGGTGCCTTATCTCAGCTTCCGGTGGAAAAACGATACCCGTCTGAGCCGTTCGGCATTCTGGATGGTGAGCAATTTTCTGGTCGAGAAGAACAACCGGGTGTTTTTAATCCCTCCTGGAAAGCTGAATGATTAGGGGGAGTTGAGCAATGATAAGGGTTATCACTGACAGTGGGTGTGACCTGCCGATGGAGGTGCTGCTCGAAAACCGGATCGAGATGGTGCCTCTTAAGGTGACGTTTGAGGATGGGGAGAGTTACCTGGACCGGGTGGAGATGAGTCCCGGGGGGTTTAAGGAGAAGATGTACCGGTGCAAGG
>JBLNCH010000233.1:0-4325 GCA_050260485.1 Bacillota bacterium
ACATCGCCGTAGCTTATGCCATCGATCCACTCAATGTCATATACGCTTTCCTTGTCTTGTATATACATGGCCAGTCTTTCAATGCCGTAAGTAATCTCGGCACAGACGGGATAGCAGTCAAATCCACCGCACTGCTGGAAGTAGGTGAATTGAGTCACCTCCATGCCATCCAGCCATATCTCCCAGCCCAGGCCCCAGGCTCCCAGAGTAGGGGATTCCCAGTTATCCTCTACCAGCCTGATGTCGTGTTTCTCCGGTTCAATCCCCAACTGACGCAGGCTGTCCAGGTACAGTTCCAACACATCATCGGGGGAAGGTTTCAGGATTACTTGGTACTGGTAATAATGCTGCAGGCGATTGGGGTTTTCCCCGTAACGGCCGTCAGTGGGACGCCGTGACGGTTCCACATAGGCGACGTTCCAGGGCTCAGGCCCCAGAGCGCGCAGAAAAGTGGCTGGATTCATGGTCCCGGCACCCTTTTCCACATCATAAGGCTGCTGGATGATACAACCATTGTCTCCCCAGTATTTTTCCAAGGTCATGATTATCTCTTGAAATGTTAACGCCAATTTAATTCCTCCCAAATAAGAATAAGCCCGTTCCCCTGGCAGGGACGAGCTTGGCCCGCGGTTCCACCCTGATTGGCGTGACGCCCTCTCAGAAATCGGGTTTTACTTGCCTGTTAAGGCTTTCCTCCCGCTGCTCCTGAGTGCCCTTCAGCCTGGTCCTTCTACCAGGTTTCCACCTCTCCCGGCTCTCTATAAGAAGATTCCACACCTACTCGCTCATTCATCGCAGGTATGTAAATTTAGTTAAAGTTTAGCAACCTCCAAGTTCCATTGTCAATCAGGTGTCAACGGAACTGTCAGGCCGTGTGAAAACCGAATTTGTTGCGTATTAAGCATATTCGCCATCTTGCGGCTCGCTCCTGTGTTCCTCGCCTATATCCCCACAACTTGTTTTTCTTTGGGCGGGACAACCGACATACGCGGCCTCCATGCCGCGGATGTCTGTATTTCGCCATCCATGGCGAAATAGTCCCGCCCTGGACTCAGAAAAACTTCGTTGGGGGATGTAACGGCTCGTCACAACGTCGCTCACTCGCAAGCCGGCGAACATGTGGTTTTTGTACATTTACAATACCATTATTCTCTCGTGCTGAGCTTTCACACGTTGTTACCTTGACACCTGATCAGAACTTTTTCAGGGTTCTCATGACCTTCTTAAGATTCAGCTTTCTTTCCAGATAGTATTCCAGGTAACCCTCCATAACCTTCTCCATCTGCTCCAATACTGGTGGGGAAAGGCGCAGGCGGGGAATTATAGCTGTTCCGTTCTGCTGGAGGGTCCGCAGGGCTGCCAGGGTGGCCGGCAACACCCGGCTCGCCTCTCCTGCGGTGACACAATCACTACAGATGGCACCTCCACTGGCTGGAATGAAGTGGGTCAGGTTATCAGCCTTATGGCAGTTACAACATCTGTCAAGCACCGGTGCAAAACCGGCATGGCCGAGCAGCTTTACCTCAAAAAACCTTAAGCACAGCGGAGACATCAGGTTATCTTCCATATAACGCAGGACCTGGAGGGTAAGACTGAGCAAAGGCGGGTTGGGGTCCCGGTCAACTGTGCTTTTGTCCAGTAGCTCCAGGATGTATAAGGCCTGCAGGGTCTTGTCCAGGTCTTCACGGATGTTGCCAAAGAACTCATTAATCCGGCCCTGGGTAATCAGGTACATCTCTCCGGAACGGGTTATATAAAACTGAGAGTAACAAAAAGGCTGCACCAGCCCGCGCAGTGTGCTCTGGGGTTTTTTTACCCCCTTCGCAACCACAGGTATTTTCCCCAGCTCACGGGAAAACAGAGTGAGGAGTTGGTCAGTTTCTCTTAAGTCAAACGCCTTCAGTACCAGGGCATCCGTGCGCTGATACATCTCATGCCTCCCCTAATGATAACTCCAGCCACATGCAGGGGCTCATTGGTCAGTTCTGCCTGCAGCCCGTCTTGCTTTAGTTTCTCCAGGATCTCCCCAGCCTGCTCCTGGTTTACCGCATCGTAATCAAACGCCACATATACGCGTTTGATGTGGTGGTGACTGCTTGGTTCCAGCCAATCCCATTCCGGTCCCTGCCTGTGATTAACATACAAAAATGATACTTGCCCGTACATGGTTAAGTGGGGCCCGAGCACCCGGCCTTCATGACGAGGGACGGAGTTTCCTAGGTTAAGCTGGGTGAGCGCCTTAACCGCAATCCGGTTCATGGATGCGGGTGTTTTCACCATTCCCCAGCGGGGAAAGGCTACCACTGGACAGTCTATCTCTTCACGTCGAAGTATTTTGAGCAGATTCTCTATCCTCATGGCATCCTGCATGTGGCCATGCGCTATGTACCCCATGGTCACAGGCACAATAAGTAAATCCGGCTGTAAACCCAATGTCGGCAGGTGATGCCCGCCGTCAAAAACAACCACCCGCAAGGCTTTCGATGTCAGTTTTTTCAACCCCGCTTGGCCTGCCACCGACGAGTGCCAGGCATCCATACCTGAACTCTCCACCACCACTTCGACTTCTTTCTCCAGGCAGTTGCTGACGATCTGAGAATACTGGGAGGCATCTGGGGTTACCGCCACAACAGTCAATTCGCCCGGCTCTTTTTCATAGTCCTGCAATTCCCGCCAGCTTAAACCTATCCAGTTGCCGTTTGCAAGCTGTTCCATGTGCTGCGGGGATAGAATCTCACTCCGCACCGTCCCGGGATGGATCACCTCGACCCGTACCAGGTTTGAGATGGTGGCTCCATACCGGTCTACCACCCCAGCCACCAGCGGATTACTGTAGGAAATAAACCCCTGGGTGATCAATGCTATGGCAGCAGCCGCCACCGTTAATGTAAAAAAGATAATCCTCACCATAAACTAGTTATACAGTACGGCGGGGAATTCTATTCCTTTGAGGCTGCCGTCAGGTCCGTATCTTTGGTTTTGAGTTTTTTATCAAGTTCCGGGCGTTGCTGGCTCCCAAACGGTTGGCCCCGGCCTCGATAAGCTCTAATGCAGATTGGTAATCCCTGATACCCCCTGAGGCCTTGATCCTTACGTAATTTCCGATGAACACCCGGATTAACCGCACATCCTCCAGGCTGGCACCTCTGGTGCTGAAACCGGTTGAGGTTTTGATATAATCAGCCCCTGAATCCCGGGCAACCTGACATACCTGTTTAAGCTCCTCCCGGGTCAGAAGAGCCGTTTCGACAATTATTTTGAGGATCCCCCCCGCGTCCTCCACTCTGGCGGAGGCCAGACGGATTTCCTCTTCCACGACCGCCCAATCCCGGTCTTTAATGGCTCCAATGTTAACCACCATATCGATCTCCCGGGCACCAAGTCCCAGAGCCCTGGCGACTTCCCGGGCCTTATCCTCCGGGCTTATCGCTCCCAGGGGGAAAGCAACCACGGTACACGGTGCAACGGTTGAACCCAATAAGGCTGATACCGCTGTTTCCAACCGAACCGGGTTGACGCAAACAGCCGCGAAACCCAAATCAACGGCCTCGCGGCAAAGACTGACGATTTCTTCCCGGGTTGCATCCGCTTTCAACAAGGTAGAGTCAATAACCGACGCGATGTCCAAAGAGTTTCCCCCCTAATACCTGTATCCCAGATTCTTTAACTGCGCTTCACTGTTCCTCCAGTCCTTTTTGACTTTAACCCACAACTCTAAATAGATCTGGCTTCCCAGGAGGTTCTCTATATCCTGGCGGGCCATTTCCCCGATTTTTTTAAGCATTGACCCATTCCTGCCAATAATTATTCCTTTCTGTGAATCCCTTTCCGTGTAAATAGCCGCACGAATATAGATCACATTGCGGCGGGTTTCAAATTCCTCAATCTCCACCGCCAGTGAATGCGGTACCTCCTCCCTGGTCAGGTATAAGGCCTTCTCTCTAATATACTCGGCGATGATGAAACGTTCCGGCTGATCGGTGTACTCGTCTTCCGGGTAGTACAGGGGACCTTCAGGCAGGTAATTAAACAAGACATCCAACAGCCGGTCAAGGTTACACTTCGTAGCCGCAGAGACGGGGATCACTTCCGCAAAATTCATCTTGGTCGCCAGATGCTGGATCAAATCCATAACTTGACGCTCATCAACCAGGTCAATCTTATTCGGCACCAAAAAAACGGGGGTTCCAATATTCATCAGGTTACCGATAATGTAATCCTCTCCTGCGCCAGGAGCAACCGAAGCGTCTACCACATAGAGAATCAGGTCCACCTCCCGCAGAGCGCGAGAGGTTACATCCACCATATACTCTCCCAGCCGGTGT
>JBLNCH010000234.1:0-4333 GCA_050260485.1 Bacillota bacterium
GCAGGTATCAGGCCGATAAACAATGTAGTTGATGTGACCAACTACGTTATGCTGGAGACTAATCAACCGATGCATGCCTTTGACTACGATTTATTGGAAGGGCAGAAGATAGTGGTGCGGGAGGCCAAGGCGGGAGAAGAACTGGTTACCCTGGATGGCAGCAGCCGGGAGCTGCAGCCCGGAATGCTGGTCATAGCGGATGCTGTTAAACCAGTGGCCCTGGCCGGAATCATGGGGGGGGAGAGCTCCGAAATCGGGGAAGGGACTACGACCATTCTTCTGGAATCGGCGATCTTTGAAGGAACCAGTATTCGGAAAACCGCCAGGGAAATCGGACTCAGAACCGAGTCCTCGATGAGGTTTGAAAAAGGGGTCGACATCGGTGGGGTACTATTTGCCCTGGATCGGGCAGCTCGCTTGTTGGAAATCCTAGGAGCTGGTGAAGTCGTACAGGGCGTGTATGATGTCTATCCCAACCCCCAGCCATGGACCACAATCCGGTTACGACCTGACAGGGTCAACTACGTTCTTGGGACCAGTATCACCACGGATGAGATTGCAGGATTTATCAGGAGACTCAATTTCCCGGTCGAGGTTCGAGAATCAGACCTGCTGGTGGATATCCCTTCCTACCGCCCGGATTTGACGATTGAGGAGGATTTGATCGAAGAAGTTGCCCGGCTGTACGGTTATGACAATATCTCTTCCCGGCTGGAACCGGCGGTGCCGACCCATGGGTACAGAACAGATTATCAAAGATTTCGGGCAAAGCTCCTGGCCTATGCCACACATAAAATGCACCAGGTGATCACGTACAGTTTCATTAATCCGCGGTGGCTGGATATCCTGGAAATACCTGAAGGCAATCCTCTTCGCAACACTGTTAAGGTAGCAAATCCGTTTTCCGAAGAGCAGGGCATAATGCGTACTACTCTTTTGCCCGGGCTTCTGGAAGTGGCCGGCCGCAATCTGGCACGCCGCAATGAAGACCTGACCTTATTTGAGCTGGGTAGTGTCTTCTGGCCGATGGAGTCCGAACCGCAGCCGCAAGAGGTACTGATGATCGCCGGCCTGGTTACCGGCAAGGTGTCGGGCGGGTGGCAGGTTACGGGGAGTGAATTAGATTATTTCTATCTCAAAGGTATTCTCGAGGAACTGCTTGGCAAGCTGCACCTGCCGGAAATAACGTTCTCGCCAAACCCGCCGGAGCATACCTATCATCCAGGGCGGACGGCCGTGATTGCGTCGGGAGGCAGGCGACTTGGTACTATCGGGGAACTTCATCCAAGGGTTCTGCAGAGGATTGGCATAGACAAGAGGGTATGTGCTTTTGAGATCGATGTGCTTCAGCTCCATGAAGCAGCATCGCTCCACCGCCACCTGGTTAAGGGTATATCCAAGTATCCTGCGGTAAAGCGGGACCTGGCTCTGGTAGTTCCCGAAGAGGTAAACGCCGCGGAGCTGGCCGCAACGATAAAGAGGGCGGGTACGGATCTCTTGATCCGAGTTGATCTGTTTGATGTCTATCGATCCCCTCAAATTGGGCAGGATATGAAAAGCCTGGCTTATGCACTCACCTTTCAATCGTATCAGGGTACACTGCAGGATGAAACAATCAGCACCATAATCAGCAGGATTCTGCAAGAGACAGCCGCAGTTCATGGTGCCCGAATAAGGTAACACTGGTAATGCGGGAGGAATGTCCTCCCGCTGAGCCTCTGTTTCCTCATACTGTTTGGCTTCTTCCTGCGATTCTGGAGGCTTATTTTAGCATCCTTCCGCGCAGACAACTACTCGTCCCGGCATACGGTAAACACCTTTTATGGCTAATCATGCCGCTTCTAAACGATGTTTGGCTGCTTGTCCATTTCGGGAATCCTCATTACCATCATGCTCATTGTCAAGGTGTTTCCAAACCGGTGTTAATTTCCCCAATACAGTATTGTGGAGTTACGGTATCAATGGTTATCGAATCCTTGGTAAAACCCTGACAGATTAACCGGATTAATGGAATATAAAGGAGATTTATCTGTTAATATCGAACCATCAAGAAGTACCATTACGAAGGGGAGGTTAACGGGTATGGTCACCAGAAAGAAGGAAATAGTTAAAGTGACGGCAGAAATCTTTGGTGAGGAGTATGTGATCAAGGGTTCTGAAGAACCGGATTACATCCAGCTCTTGGCTGACAAAGTGGATCAGAAAATGCGCGAACTGTATCAAAAATGCCCCAACCTCAGTGTAAGCCGGCTGGCAATTCTTGCTTCAATTAATCTGGCAGATGAATTGTGCAAGCTCCAGGAGGATTATGATCAACTGGTACATCTCTTGGAGGAGAAAAAGAGGGTAAGTAACCTGAATGAGGACCTGGGGTATCGACAAAAGCAGTCGAGGGCTACATAGAAGGAGCGATTCTAAGGGGGTGCCCGATTGGTCGAGAACCGAGAAGTTGCCGCTATTCTTGAAGAAGTAGCCGATATCCTGGAGATTTTGGGTGAAAACATCTACAAGATCAGGGCTTACCGGAAAGCCGCATACTCTATTTGTCAACTGGCCGAGGATCTCGAGGATATGTGGCATCAAGGCAGACTCTTGGAGATTGACGGTATTGGCCAAGCCATCCAATCGAAGATAGTAGAGATCTTACAAACCGGCTCGTTAACATACCACCAGGAGCTATTGCGTCAGGTACCCAGGGGAGTGCTTAAAATGCTGGCCTTGCCGGGTATGGGACCTCGAACGGTGCGGATTATCCACGAACACCTGGGAATCACCAATTTGGATGATCTTCTGGAAGCGGCCAAGGCGCGCAAGATCCGCGAATTACCGGGTCTGGGAGCTAAAACTGAATACAACATTAAAAAAGGCATGGAAATGCTCCAGTCCATTGGAGAAACTGTAACCCTGGGAACAGTCTTCCCTATAGCTCAGGAATTTTGCGTTTTCCTGGCTGGTGGTGAGGGCATTGAGGCGGCGGAACTGGTCGGCAGTATAAGGCGCAGGAAACCAGTGGTGCATGATATTGACATACTGGCAGCTTCTTCGGAACTGGAGATGGTACGGGCGAGAATCGCCAGGTACAGGAAACTGAAGAGTCTTGATGAGGTGACGGGGGAAGTAATCAGAGGCCGGATAGGATTGGGTTTCAGATTCGAGGTAATAGTGGTTACCCCTTCGGATTTTCCCATGGCTCTTCTATTAGCAACCGGTTCCAAAGAGCACCGAGAAATGTTGTTGCCCAGGTTGCAGGCAGCAGGGGTGACCTCCGGTAACAGTGAAGCCGAGATTTATGAAAAGCTCGGTATCCAGTGGATACCGCCGGAACTCAGGGAAAACCGGGGGGAGATCGATCAGGCTCTCAGCTATAAATTGCCCTTGCTCATCAACCAGTCCGAATTAAAGGGAGACCTCCATGTACATACGGATTGGACTGATGGTGCCCATCACCTCGAACAGATGGTCAAGCAGGCCCGGGCTATGGGCTACTCTTATATCGCGATTACCGACCATTCACAATCACTTAAGATCTCCCGAGGACTTGACGAGAGACGTTTGCAGGACCAAATAGACTTAATTGCCCAGATGAATAAGAAACTCAAGGATTTCCGAATCCTGAGCGGGATTGAAGTTGACATAATGCGTGATGGCACCCTGGATTTCCCTGATGAAATCCTGGAGAAGCTGGATGTGGTGGTCGCATCAATCCACAGTTCCTTCCATCTCTCCATGGAAGAACAGACCCATCGTATTATAAGTGCGATAAATAACCCCAATGTTGACATAATTGGACACCTGACCGGCAGGCTGCTAAACCGCCGGGCAGGGTATCAGGTTGATATTGATAAAGTCATAAAGGCGGCGTCGCGCAGTGGGACAGCCCTGGAGATAAACGCTCATCCCGACCGTCTGGACATTTCCGAAGAGGTAGCCTTTCAGGCCAGGCAGGAGGGGGTCAAGGTAGCCATCAACAGTGATGCCCACCAGGTACAGGATATGTTGCTGATGGAATATGGGGTGTTCAACGCCCGGCGTGGTTGGCTTGAGGCCCGAGATGTGATAAATACCTGGCCGTTGGAGGAACTGCTCCGGTATTTTAAGAATAAACCGAACTAGGTGACCCATACTAAGAGAGGAGAATTAATGGGAGAGTCTAAGCGTGTTTGCATTCATTGTGCGAGCTATAGCCATGTATGTGGTGGCTTTAATAGTGATAAGAGTGATGGGAAAGAGGGCCCTGGGAGAACTGGGGCTTTTTGATTTTGTGGTTATGACCGGGGTAGGCCATATTTTGACCTCGGTTGCCTTGGACCAGAGCCTTCCTTTTTATGAAGGA
>JBLNCH010000235.1:0-4179 GCA_050260485.1 Bacillota bacterium
CCTCCGAGGCTTCCAAAGCGTGAGGTATATGGGCGGGGCTAACCACAATATCGCCCGCAGTTACCACGGCCTTCTCTTCGCCCACAGTAACCGTTCCCTTACCCTCTACGATCTGAAACAGTACATCTACGGGTGTTTTATGAGACGGAACGATTTCTCCCGGCTTAAGAACCAGATTGATGATACCGATATCGGGCAGGTCTATTACCAATTTGCCTTGTATTCCCCAGGCAGTTTGCAGGAAGGGGAGAGTGTCGACTTTAACAATTTTCATTGTAAATCCCTCCTTAATCACCTAACCAGGATAAATAGGATTATCTTTATCCTAATTAACCATGGGATAATTGTCAAGACATCTCTTATTTACAAAAACCGTGATTTTAAGACAACGTGGCAAACGGGGACAGAAGGGGCATAGGAAGCAGGCATGGGGACGGACCAGGAAAGGGACAAGGAAAGGGACAAGGAAAGGGATCGGGTAAGGGACAAGGAAAGGGATCGGGTAAGGGACCAGGTAAGGGATCGGGTAAGGGACCAGGTAAGGGGCAGGAAAGGGACAAGGAAAGGGATCGGGTAAGGGACCAGGTAAGGGGCAGGTAAAGGACCAGGACAGGGGACGGTCCCCATGCCCTCTTCTGTAGGTGAATTTAATTTTTCTACGGCCATTTTTCGACACCTTTTTATATGTAAATCAAATATTGTTATGAGTTAGAGAGGTAAGTGTTGAAGGGGGAGGGCTTATGGACGAAAACAAGACTCGAGAGCAGCTTATTTGTGAGGTGTCCAGGCTCCGGGAACGAATCAGAGAACTGGAACTTGGCAGGCAAGCTCCAAGTGATCGCCCGGCAGCTCGAGAACCCTCGATATTCGGCGGCGATTTCTCCTGCTGCAGTCACCAGTCTTTTTCGTCTCATCATGATAATCGGCGACAGGACCATCCGGAAAAGTACCATATCTCAGAACTTATCGATATACCGCTTGTCCAGCAATTGTTTGATTCGTTTTATGAACTCACCGGGATACGCTACGGTCTGCATGACGCAGACAATAATATCCTGAGCAAAAACGGCTGGAGTGACATATGTACCAACTTTCATCGGGTTTGCCCGCAAACCGAGAGCAGATGCAGGATCAGCGACAGCTATATCCTGGATCACCTTCATGATGGGCCTTATGTTAGCTATAAGTGTTTGAATGGACTCATGGTATATGCCACTCCGATCATGGTGGAAGGGCGGCATATCGGCACTATTTTCACGGGGCAGGTGCTGAACGAGCCCCCTGACGAGGAATACTTTCGCAGGCAGGCCCGGGAGATCGGGTTTGATGAAGAGGCTTACATTGAAGCCCTGCATAAGGTTAATATCGTACCGGAAGAACGCATTAAGCGTGTAATGGACGTTTACTCCAAACTGGGACAGGTGTTGGCTTCGATTGGACTGGAACGAATGCGCCGGTCGGAAGAGGCCAGTTATGCCCTCTTGCAGTCAGAAGAGAAATTTTTCAAAGCTTTTCGGGTTAATCCTGACCCCATGTCAATAACAACTCTAAGAGAGGGCCGTTACATAGATGTTAATGACGCCTACGTGAAAGCCTCCGGTTACGCGCTGGAGGAGATTATTGGGCATACAGTTCACGAAATCGGCATGTGGGATGTTTCGGACAACCAGGATGAGTTTTTAAGGTTAATTAAGGAACATGGAAGCATCACGGGGTTTGAACACAATTTTAGACTCAAATCCGGTGAGATTCGGACCTATTGTATTTCCGGTGAGGTAATCAGGATTGATGGTAAGCGCCATCTGCTCTGTTCCATAAGAGATATTACCGATCGCAAACGGATGGAGGCGGCTTTGCGCTTATCGGAGGAATGCTTATCCAAAGCATTTGACGCCAGTCCAATAATTATGGCCATTACCACCCTGGAAGAAGGAAGGTACATAAGAGTTAACCAGGCATTTTGCCAGATTACCGGCTACAGCAATGAGGACATAATTGGGCAATCGACCATAACCTCAGGGTTTTGGGTGGACCCCTCCCAGCGCGATGAGGTTAAAAAGAGGCTAATGGCAAACCAGCCCGTCAGGGACATGGAGATCCATTTTAAGAAGCGCAATGGTGAACAACGGTTGGGGCTTTATTCGGGTGAGCGTATTGATATTAACGGCGAACCATGCATACTCAGCATCCTTATGGATATAACCGAGCTGAGACAAATGGAATCTGAAATGACCCGCATGGACCGGCTCAATGTAGTGGGGGAAATGGCAGCCAGCATCGGCCATGAAATCAGGAATCCCATGACCACCGTACGCGGTTATCTACAGCTTATGCGGATGGATGAGGTTTTTCAAAAGAAAACTGAATTCCTGGATCTGATGATCGAAGAATTGGACCGGGCCAATTCTATAATTACCGAGTTTCTTTCCCTGGCCAAGGATAAGATGGTGGAATTGAAGCCAACCAGTCTTAATAAAATAATCGGCAAGTTATGGCCGCTGGCCAAGGCCAAAGCGGTAAGCCGCGATCAAGACATCAGGCTGCAACTCAGTGACCTGCCGGATCTGCTCCTGGACCCTAAAGAAATTCGTCAGCTAATAATCAACCTGATCAATAATGGACTGGAGTCAATGCCTGAGGCCGGAGTTGTTACTGTAGAGACATATATGGAAAGAAATAAGGTGGTACTTGCTGTTCGGGATGAAGGTCACGGCATAGATCCGAAATTGCTGAATTCCCTGGGTACGCCTTTCATTACCACGAAGGAAAACGGGACCGGCCTGGGATTGGCAGTGTGCTTCAGAATAGCCGCTCGGCATAACGCGAAAATCAAAATAGATAGCAGCCCGGAAGGCACAACTGTCAAAGTTGAGTTCCCATCAGCGGCAGCGATCGGTCACCCCCTAAAGCCGGGCAACAGTTAACCGTTCCTACCTGGCCGCGATAGGGCTTAGGTCGATGGACCGGTATTTCATAGGACTGGCGGGCGGGTTTATCTGCCCTCGGCCAGTTTCTGTTCCTGAGGGACCACCGGTTCCCAACAATGATGAGGGGAGACGTGGGTTCGGCTATTTCCTGAAATATCCCTTTCCGATCCACCAAAAGATGCCCGCCATGGCTAGGGAAATGAAGAAAGATGCAAATGAAGTAATGAGATCGGTGGCCATCGCCCCGGAAAGACCGTAAAGCAGGGCTATGGGCAGGAGTCCCCAAAACGATGCCCGCAGTACCTCCTGGCAGGAAAGAGAGGTTCCGGCCACAATGGACATGGTTTCGGCGAGAATTGGAATGGGCCTGGTGATAATAATTCCGATGCTGCCCCAGGCTGTCAGGAAACGCCGGGCTTGTTCCCATTCTTGCTGAGAAACCCAGCCCCGAACCAGGGGAGTCATCCACCGGCCCAGGGAAAAACCGATTAAGGCGGCTCCAAGTCCTCCCAGCAGGGAAACTAACGTCCCCAGCCAGATGCCGAACAAAGCACCGTTGACCGTCATCATAATGCTGGAGGGCACCGGGATTACGACATCTGCGGACAGAAGCAGAATAGCCAGAAGGGCTGTCCCGGGACTTGTTTTATCAAGCCAGGGTGTGGGATCGGTAATTAAACTGAGCTGAGAGTGCTGGGCTACCACAAAAAGAACCAAAAGCAGGGTCATAATCAGGCCAACAACGGCTAAGAAACGTTTCATTACAACCCCCTTGTAACGATTGGGCGGTTCAGAGAACAAGGCCAAAGAACCGGGATGGGTGAAAGCTCCTGACCTTATAATGTTATGCGAGATCGTCATATTGGTGTCTTGCGGGTGCATGACATTGTGAACCACCACAATGGGGGCGGGACTAAGTCGCCCGGATGGAAAACTGTCGGCATTTGCGCCTGGACTCGCTTATGACGACTGTCCCGCCCCCGGCAAACGAAGTCCTACACCGCCCGTATCCGCCAAATGACTCCCGTGCCCTCCACATATGCCTCTTCACCGTCACCTGACATACCGAAGTCGACTACATACATGGATTCATCCGGGCCAAAAACCACATCGATAGGCCTTTCCAGGCCTCCCCCTCCGGTATAGGAGGCAGCAAACCCGGATTTATTGATAGCAAATGTGGTGACCTTGCCGTTTTTCATGTTGATGCGAGAGACGCGATGGCCAACCCCGGGCAGCGGCTCACCGCCAG
>JBLNCH010000236.1:0-3652 GCA_050260485.1 Bacillota bacterium
CTTCCTTTTTGCCGGTTCTTTTAAGCAGAATCGGCTGCCGGATCATCACTCCCGAGGGTTTAGAAGAAGGCTGCGGGGTAAAGACCCTGGAGGACATTGCCGCTGGTATTGAAAGGCTGAAGGAAACCGTTATTAAAAACGGTGCTGATATTGGGGTTCTGATTGATCAGAATGCCGACCGTTTAATTCTAATTGATGAAAAAGGCCAGGTAATAACCGAGGAACAGATGGCAATTCTGGTATGTTTCCTATTACTCAAGTTTACCCGCCACCAGGCAGTACCGGTCCCCGTAGCGGCGCCCAGCGTAATTGAGGAACTGGCCCACGAGTATGACGGCTTGGTCCTGAAAGCCCAGGGGGTTAATACGGGGATAATTGTTACCGGGGTAACGGAAACCAAGGTCCTCTTTGAGGGTGATGAAATGCCAGAGTTCCAGATTATGTGCGATGCCATATCCTCTCTGGTTAAAATACTGGAGCTTATGGGGCGGGAAAACCTCAGCCTATCTGAACTGGTGGCCACCATGCCTGCCTTTTATCTGGATAAACAGGAGATACACTGTCCGGCTGATGAAAAAGCCGGAGTAATGAGGATGCTGTTGGAGAGGTTAAAGGATGAAAGGTTGGAATTATCAGAGGGTATCAAGATCCTGCACGATGAGGGCTGGAGCCTGGTTCTTCCTGACGACGAGGAACCCGTCTTAACCGTTTATACAGAGGCATCTTCCCTGGAGAAAGCCAACGAGATAACCAGGAAGTATGTGAGCATGATCAATCAATTGCGGTGCCTGGGAGGTAAACTGCAGGTTGGGGGCTAGTTCAAATGAACCCGAGATTGATGTTGGTCCTGCATAGCCACCTCCCCTATGTCAAGCATCAGGGACGGTGGCCCTTCGGAGAAGTATGGCTGTTTGAAGCTATGGCCGAAACCTATATACCTTTATTACAAACCTGGCTGCGCCTCCTGGATGAAGGGCTCCCTGCTCCGATAACATTGAGCCTCAGCCCCACGCTTATGGAACAGCTCGCCTCACCCTATCTTCGGGAGTGGTTTATTGAGTATACGAGAGCCTGTGAAAGGCAGGCTGCCTCCGATGAGCGCTCCTTTATGGCCCGTGGTCAGAGGGATCTGGCTGAGGTGGCTGCGGATTACCGCCGGTTTTACCAGGATATCCGCCACTGTTTTACGATGGAATTTGCCGGGGATTTGATAGGGGTTATAAAGGAACTCTACCGGAGAGTGCCCCTGGAGCTCCTCGCCACCTCCGCTACCCATGCCTACCTGCCCCTTATCCATGACCGTGATAGTCTGGAACGTCAGATAGCGGTGGGGAAAGAATGCTTTATTAAACACCTGGGGTTTGAACCCCGAGGTTTTTGGCTGCCGGAATGCGGTTATTACCAGGGACTTGAAGAGGTCTTGGAACGTCACCACTTCAGCTACTTTTTTGTCGATGGTCATGCTATAGAAGGCGGGAGGCCGGCTCAAACCTTTTCCGGATACCACCCATTTTCAGCAACGGAAACCGTAGAATACGAAAAAACTGGCCTTTCCACCTACAGCCCTTATCGTATTAAAGGCCGTTCCATGGGAGTTTTTGGTCGCAACACCATGGTCAGCCTGCAGGTATGGTCCAAGGAGTACGGATACCCCGGTGATGCCAACTACCGGGAGTTTCACAAACAGCTTCCGGGATCAGGACTCAAATACTGGAGGGTCACCAATCGGGACGCCGAGCCGGCTTCAAAACTGGTTTATGATCGGAACCGGGCGCAGGAAACGGTTCGCAAGCATGCTCATCATTTTATGGAGACAATCGAGGCCATCTCACGGGAAGCTGAACGGTTAGGCTACTCCGAACCACTTATTGTGGCCTGTTATGATACTGAGTTGTTTGGGCACTGGTGGTGGGAAGGGGTTGACTGGTTAGAGGAACTGGTGCGTTTAATCACGGGGCTGAAGCACTGGAGGATGGTTCTGCCAGGTATGATCCTGCAAGAGATGGAGCACCTTCCAGAGGCCCAGGTCATGGAGTCGTCATGGGGAACCGGTGGCAAGCACTTTGGATGGTCCAACCCGGAGACCTCCTGGATGTGGGAGACCATTCAGAAGGCGAGGCAGGAACTGGATACCATAAGCCGTCTAACCGGGAGCAATCTAATTACCCGTGCTCGAGCTCAGGCGGTCAAGGAGCTGATGCTGATGGAGAGCAGTGACTGGTTTTTTATGGTGACTAACAACCATACCCGTGACTACGCGGTGAAGAGGTTCCTGGAACACTTTGGCAAACTGGTGCGGTTGATCGATATGGTCAGGATGAACCAGTTCAGCCCGGAAACCTTGGAATGGATGACGAGGGTTGAGGAAGAGGATGACATCTTCTAGCCGGTGCAAGGCTGCAGATATTCCCACTGTTATCTAGTTCTGAGTGAAATTTTTGTTGTTGAGGGGGGAGTTCTTTGAAAGCAAATGTCGCTTTTTGTCCTCATTTTCATCAACCCCATTTTCAGCTACAGCATACCCGTGAAGATGTCTTTATGAATTCTTATCTGCCCTGGATTGAACTGTTGGAAGCCGTTTCCGGGGATCTGGGTTTTTACATTAACCTGCACTTTTCGGGACCACTGCTGCTTTGGCTGGCCCATGAGAAACCGGGTTATCTGGAACGGCTAAGAGCGCTGCTTAAAATGGAGGGGGTCAGATTAATTGGTGGATTGGCCGACGAGGCCTTTGCCCAGTTATCAGCCCGTCCTGATGATATCCTGTTTCAGGTCCGGGAGTATGCCGGCATTACCACACGGCTGCTCGGGGTTAATCCCCAGGAGTGGGAAGGAATTCATGTGGTGGAACGGGAGGCTGGGGAATGGACCCTGTATAACCTGGCGGTGGCTGCGCGGATGATGGGGGCCGTTCCTCTCCTGTACCTGGATGCTGAGACCTTCTATGGACCTCATTTCAATTATCCGGGCGGTCAATTCGATTATTGCCGCAAACACTTTGGCTTTGACGACCCCCATGCCCGCACCACGGTTTCCCATCTTCCGCCGGAAATCCTGTTTTATGCTCTGCGGGATGAGATCGGCGGACAGGAGTACTTTGTCCTGCCGGTGCATTCAGAATTCCGTTACCGTCTGTTAAAGCGCAGGCCTTTTGGGGCCGGTGACCGTAGTATCATCAAGCCCCGGCAGTATGTCTGTTACCTGAAGGATGCCGCCGAGAGAGCCTGGGAAATGGTACGGAGGCTGGGCAAGAATCTGGAACCGGTAATTGTGATCTTTGAGGATGCCGAAAAGTTGGGACAGTGGAGTAAAGACCCCCAGGGGGACACTTCCTGGTTGCAGGAATTTTTTCAACTGGTGAGAGAGGATAAGGACCTGCAGTTCTGTGGGTTGAAATCATACTTGGAACGACAGGGCTTTCTCGATACATACCCGGCAGGTACCAGCCACTCCTATGCGGAATGGGAGAACTGGACCGCCAGGCGGGGAATTCGAGGAGTAACTTTTAGTGATGAGAGGCTGCGCAAGGTTATCGCCCGGCAGCGAGACCTGGAACGCAAGATGCAGGATATAGATCGCGCGGCCCTGCATGAACTGGAGATCCAGGGCCTTTCCAGGTTGCTTCTCCGGGACACCGTAATGGATTCGCCCC
>JBLNCH010000237.1:0-5082 GCA_050260485.1 Bacillota bacterium
GGAAACGGTGGAAGGAAACTAAGGTCAGACGTACCCGGTGTGCAAACACTCAATTCGAGAACGGTTCTTCACCGTCACCGCCAGCCTGAGTGAATTAATCCCTTATCATTTCCAGGAATTCCCTCTCGGTCAGGACAGGGACGCCCAGCTGCCGAGCTTTATCAAACTTAGAGCCGGGGTCGGCTCCCACGACAACATAATCAGTCTTGCGGCTTACGCTGGAGGATACCTTGCCGCCCTGTCTTTCGATCAGTTCACTGGCTTCACTGCGGGTAAGGCTCTCGAGGGAACCGGTAAGAACCAGGGTCTTCCCGGTTAACCGTCCTTCAGCAACTGTTGTGCCGGTCTCTCTGGTATTTACTCCGGCCGCTTTCAGCTTTTCAATGGTTTCCAGGTTTTCCGGCTCGTTGAAGAAGGATGCGACACTGGCAGCAATCTTTACCCCGATCTCGGGGATCTCCACCAGACTCTCCTCTGAAAGGGCAGCGATCACATCAATGTCCCGGTACCTTTCCGCGAGGATGCGAGCGGTCTTGCCTCCGACAAATCTTATGCCCAGAGCATGGAGCAGTCTTGACAGGGGTCGGCTTTTGCTGGCCTCAATAGCTTCAAGCAGGTTGGAGGCCTTTTTCAGCCCGGTTTTATCAAGGTTCAGGAGATCTTCCAGGCTAAGGCTGTAAAGGTCGGCCACATTCCGAACCAGGTTTCGATCTACCAGCTGGTCTACCACCGCCGGACCCATTCCTTCAATATCCATGGCCTCGCGAGAACTGAAAAAGATCAAACTCTCCTTGAGCCGGGCAGGGCAGTTGATATTATCACAGCGATAGGCCACTTCACCCTCAAACCTGATAACCGTAGCGCCACATGTTGGGCAGTTTTCAGGCATGACAAAGGGTTTTTCCTCGCCGGTCCGTTTCTCCACCAGGGGACGGATTATCTCGGGTATGACATCACCTGCCTTATGGATCAAGACCCGGTCACCAACCCGGATATCCTTCTCCCGCATCAGATCAAAATTATGTAAACTAGCGCGGCTAACCACACTGCCGGCTATCAAAACCGGGTTCATAACCGCAGTGGGAGTGATCACCCCGGTACGACCAACATTGAGCTCAATCCTCAGGATCTCGGTCTCCTTTTCCTCAGCCGGGAATTTGAAGGCGGTAGCCCACCGTGGACTCTTGGCAGTGAAGCCTACCTGTTCCCGGGCAGCCAGTGGACTGAGCTTCACCACCACCCCGTCGGTCTCGTAATCGAGATCATGCCGTCGTTCCTTCCATTCCTCACAATAGGCCCAGATCTCGTCAATGCTATTGACCTGCCGCCAGTGCGGGTTTACCGGAAAGCCCTGGGAACGTAAGAATTCCAGGACCTCAACCTGGTTGCGGATCTCAATGCCCTCAACATAGAGCAGGTCATAGATAAAAGCCCGCAATGGTCGAGAAGCGGTTATCCGGGGATCAAGCTGCCGCAGGCTGCCGGCTGCCGAGTTGCGGGGGTTGGCGAAGGTCTTTTCCCCTTTTTCCTCCCGTTCCTGGTTGAGCCGGACAAAGTCCTGTTTGGGGATATATATCTCCCCTCTTACCTCCAGGCGGCGAATGGGGTCCGTGAGGCGCAGGGGCAGGGTACGGACCGTCCTCACATTCTGAGTTACATTTTCACCTACCACCCCATCTCCCCGGGTGGCCGCACTCACCAGGAGACCATCTTCATAAACCAGGGCGATCGAAACCCCATCGATCTTCAGTTCACAGACATACGAAATCTCCTGCGGAGATAGCCTGGTCTGAATACGGCGGTTGAATTCAACCAGATCTCCCTGGCTGAAGGCGTTGTCCAGGCTGAGCAATGGCACCCGGTGCCGCACGGTCGTAAATCCTGGCAACGGCTCCCCTCCCACACGCTGGGTAGGGCTGTCCGGGGTAACCAGTTCAGGGTGCTCTGCTTCCAGAGACCTTAGCTCTGCCAGCAGTTGATCATACTCTCTGTCGGTGATCAGGGGCGAATCCAGCACATAATACTGGTAATCGTGTTTTCTGATCTCCGCCCTCAACTGCTCAATGCGTTCTTTCACCTATTAAACCTCCCGGGCCAGTTTTACCATAGGAGCCATATAAATGTTGAGCATCTTTATCCCACATTCCTCAAAATCCACGACAGCAATATCATCTGCCATTATCTCGGTTACCATACCGCGCCCGAATTTCTGGTGCTGAACCAGGTCGCCTTCCCGGAGGTTACTCACCCGTCCCTGCACCTTTACCGGATTCAGGTTGATGCGCCCACCTTCCAGGTTAAAAGGGGCAAAGAGATTGTTCGGTATTTCTTTCATAAAACGGCTGGGCATGTTGGAGCGGTCAATTCCGTACATGATGCGGTTCACTGCCCGGCTGAGGATAAGCCGCTCCCGGGCTCTGGTGATTCCGACATAGCAGAGCCGGCGTTCCTCTTCCATCTCCTCATGGGTTTCCGCCCGGTAAGAGGGAAAGACCCCTTCCTCCATCCCGGTCATGAAAACCACAGGGAATTCCAGGCCTTTGGCGCCATGGAAGGTCATCATCAATACCGCGTCGGAATAGTCAGTCTCGTCAGACTCCTGCAGCAGAGCCACCTCGGTCAGGAAATCAGCCAGGTCACGCTTCCCTTCTTTCTCAAACTCCACCATCAGGGATTTCAGTTCCTGCAGGTTCTCCACCCGCTCCTCGGCCTCCAGGGCGTGGTTGGCTTTGAGGTCTGCAATGTACCCATTTAGCTGCAGGGTTTCTTCCAGCAGCTGGGCCAGGGAAACCCGGGGTGCAAGCTCCCGCAGGTAGGTTATCATGCCATAAAACTCCTGCAGGGAGGCTTTAATCTTGGCCGAATACCCCTTTTGCTTCTGAATGTCTCCCAGGACCTCCACTACCGGTTTCCTGGTTTCACTGCTCAGGTCCTCCAGCTTCTGGATAGTTACTTCTCCCACCCCACGGCGTGGGGTATTGATAGCCCTCCGGAAGCTCATACGATCAGAAGGGTTGGCCACCAGGCGGAGATAAGCCAGGATATCCTTGATCTCCTTGCGCTGGTAGAACTTCATGGCCCCCACTATCCGGTAAGGAATGAAGTTGCGGTTCAGGGCCTCCTCGATTACCCTCGACTGGGCATGAACCCTATAAAATATGGCAAAATCCTGATACCGGTATTTCTTCTCTTTGACCAGCTGCCTGATAAACTGGGCTACAAACTCCGCTTCCTGATGGTGGGTGGCGGCACCAAACTGCAGCAGTTTTTCCCCTTCAGGGTTATCAGTAAAAAGCTCCTTTTTAAGCCGCCCGGTATTATTCAGAATAACGGCGTTGGCGGCTTCCAGGATATACCGGGTTGACCGGTAATTCTTTTCCAGTTTGATCACCCTGGCCTGGGGGTAAGTATCCAGAAATCTTTCAATATTATAAGGCTCCGCACCCCTCCAGCTGTAGATGGATTGGTCAGGATCGCCCACCACAAAAACGTTGCCATCTTCTCCAGCCAGGAGCTTGGCCCAGATAAACTGAGCGTAGTTGGTATCCTGATACTCATCTATCATCACATACCGGAATTTTTCCTGATAAGACTGCAAAACAGCCGGGTATTCCTGAAAAATCTTAACCGTCAGCCCAATAAGGTCTTCAAAATCAAGGGCATTCAACTCCCGCAGGCGGCTGCTGTACAGCCGAAAGATCCTGGTATAGAGTTCACGGTGATGGGGAGCGGCCTTGATCCCGGCAAAAAACTTTTCCGGCTCGGTGAGACTGTTTTTGGCCTGTTTGATCAGATATGATATTACCTCAGGTTTGGCCTCATGCTGCTGCAGCTCCCGCAGGCATTCCTTTATAACCGCCTTCTGTTCGCTCTCGTCCAGTATGGTAAAACCCTGGCGGTACCCTAATTTGTCTATTTCCATGCGCAGGATCTGGTAGGATGCGGAGTGAAAGGTCCTGATCCAGTGCCCGTAGAAATTGGGAATCAGGTCCATGACCCGTTCCTTCATCTCCTGGGCAGCCTTATTGGTGAAGGTTATCGCCAGGATCTGGTGGGGAGGCACCCCCTGTTCAACCAGATAAGCGACCCGCCTGGTCAAGACCCTGGTTTTTCCGCTTCCGGCGCCAGCCAGGACCAGACAGGGTCCTTCACGATGGGTAACCGCCTCAATCTGGGGACCGTTCAAGTTTTCAAGAATTTTCATAGCTATCTCCCATAAAATAATCAGTTGCAATACTGCTGAGCCGATTGGAATCAGTTCTATGCAAAGTTCACCCGTCGAAAACGGCGACGGATCGCCTTTTGATATTGAATATTAGGATAACCAAAAATCACAACTATCCCCAGTTGATTCTTAAGCGGTATCCCCCACTTTGACTTTAATTTCTTGTCGTATTTTATAACCGGGCATATCGTTCCTATCATGCAGCTGCCCATTCCCAGGGATTGGCCGGCAATCATGGCATAGGTGGCAGCAATCACTGAATCCTGGGGATCTGCATATGGTGAGTTGTGAAAGAGCATGGCCAGAGGTGCATCGTATAACAGCCAATCGATTCCCTCTTTGCGTAATTGAGGTATTAGCTCAAACAACGGAATGACGAAGCTGGTAAACACTTCATAAGCCTCTTTTCCGATAAAAGGCCGCATCAAGTGAAGCGTAAAACGATTGATAATCCGTTTGCTCTTGAGAAATGACTGGACCATATCCTCCGCGAACGCCTGAACCTTTTCCCGGCCCTGGAAAACCAGGATTTCCACATCTGAAGGAGGTACGCCCATGGGAGCCGTGGAGGCAATATTAATGATCTTGTCAATTAGCTCCCGGCTGACTTCCCGCTCTTCAAACTCCCTGATACTGCGTCTGGATAGAAGCAATGCCTCCAGTTGTTCGGGAGTCGCCCAGGTATCAGCTGTTGGAATCGTTATGAGATCGAGAGGCGATACGTCTCGCCCGTCAACCGTCAGGCACCCGGCAGGGCAGACCATCATGCACTGGCCGCAGCCAATACATCCCAGCGGGGAATTGGGGTTAATCAGCACTTGTCCATCGATCAAGCTCAGGGTTTCGCTCTTGCACAC
>JBLNCH010000238.1:0-4902 GCA_050260485.1 Bacillota bacterium
CCAGGCCTCTGGAGGGACTGGTTTATCCCCTTCATAGTAGTAGATTCCAAACCCGCCACCCAGGTTCAGCTCTGTGGTTACAAGCCCGGTTTCTTCACGAATCCGGGCGACAAAAGCCATCATGACCTCTGCGGTATGGGCAAACGATTCCATCTCAAATATCTGGGAACCAATATGGCAGTGAAGACCGGCATAAACCAGGAAAGGATAATCTCTTAAGCGCTTTACCGCTTCCAGGGCTTGACCGTTGGGCAGGGTGAACCCAAACTTGGAGTCTATTTGACCGGTCTTGATGTACTCATGGGTGTGGGCTTCAATCCCCGGGCTGATGCGCAGGATTATTCTCTGCTCCTGCCCTTCTCTTTGGCAGATCCTGTTTAGCAGTTCCATCTCATAAAAGTTGTCAACCACGATAACCCCGATCCGATTTTTAACCGCCATCTCAATCTCTTCCGGAGTCTTGTTATTGCCGTGGAAATATATCTTGTCCACCGGAAAATCTACCGCCAGTGCCGTATGTAATTCGCCGCCTGAAACCACATCCAACCCCAGTCCTTCCTCTTTTACCAGAAGACATGTAGCCATGGTGCACAAGGCCTTGCTGGCGTATATCACCTGGCTATCCCCCGCAGATGCAAAGGCTTCTTTCAGCGTCCGGCAGTTCTCCCGAAAGGCTTCCTCATCCAGGACATAGAGCGGAGTACCAAATTCCTTAACCAGTTCCAGGGTATCAACTCCACCGATCTCCAGGTGCCCAGCCTCGTTTATCCTCATAGTTCCCTGCAGCTTCACGTTATCACTCCAACCCCCAAAATAAATGGCTATTGTCATCGCCAATAGCCATCAAAGTCACGGGGTTATTTTATCATTCACCTAAAATTAGTGTCAAACTTTGTCGCGGTGAAATGCTGAAGTTTTTTAGAGATTCAGCAGTTGCCGGCACAGCCGGTCCAGGGAAGAACTGTGATGCTCTATCAGCTTCCTCGCTGCCATCTTCAGCCTTTCGATGTTTTTCGGACTGACATCGTCCAAATGACTTACCTGTCTCAGCTGCGGCTGTAACCGGTAATAGCGGGGACCGTCATCTGCTGACTCTGGAAGCAGCAGGCGCAGCTGGTAATCCACCGTATCGCTCACCCCGTCAAATACTATGTTCAACAGCGGTCGCGCCCAGCCGGCCAATCCCCATTTTTTTGCCTCCCTATACGGAAAGACCGTTTCCTGCTGCCCGGTTCCCAGAGAAACCATCAGAATTTCCTTCCCGGGACAGGTTTTGCAGGCCTCGGCATAAAGGCACATCCCGGGATTATTGGCGTATACCCCGCCATCTATCAGAGCGTAGTAGCGGGAGCCGTCTTCAATGTCAATTTTATAAGGGGAAAAGTAAGTGGGGGCTACGGTGATGGCAAAGGCCACATCCTGCAGAGCGAAGTCGTATTCCGGAATTGCTCGGGCACGGCTGCTGCGGAAAAAGAATGGGGCGCGGAGCTCAATCTCATAAGCGGTAAGCAGCACATCACACAGGGCGTCTTTTAGTCGGCTTGCTCCAAAATACCGGGCATATACCTTTCGCATCCCATCCGGAGGGTACTTGCTTTCAGCCAGAAACCCGAGGGAGGTAACCCGGTACCAGCAAGAACGCGAAAAAATTTCGGAACCGCTGTTTTCGTAAAACCTGACCATGTCGGCGGCTGTAAATTCAGGTCCTCCACCCGGCCCCGGTTTGGTTAGTCCCAGGGCTAAAAGACCGCCGGTTGAGGTACCGGCTATCAGGTCGAACAGCTCTGATACAGGTTTACTGGTGCGTTTCTCGATTTCGGCCAGCACCATGGCCGGGATTATACCTCGTATTCCCCCGCCGTCCAGTGAGAGCAGCTTGATCACGAGTGATCCCCCCAACTACCGGGAGTCATCTGACTCATTCACCACTATATATATAAAGAGGGATCCTGTCCTATTACACACCCCCATGCGGATTAACCGGTCACTTAACACCCATAAACTGGCTGCGGTAAAGTTCGGCGTAAAACCCGCCCTTGGCCATGAGTTCTTTGTGACTGCCCTGCTCAATGATGGACCCGTGGTTCATCACCAGGATCAGGTCGGCGTCACGGATGGTTGAAAGACGATGAGCGATTACAAAACTGGTCCTGCCTTTCATGAGGTTGGCCATAGCCTGCTGGATTAACACCTCAGTACGGGTATCGACATTGCTGGTAGCCTCATCGAGAATAAGAATAGGACGATCAGCCAGAATTGCCCGAGCAATTGTGAGCAGTTGTTTCTGTCCCTGTGATATGTTGGATGCTTCTTCATTAAGGATGGTATCATAGCCCGCAGGAAGGGTCGTTATGAAGTGGTGGGCATGGGCAGCGCGGGCTGCCTCGATAATTTCTTTTTCCTCGCTTCCCTCCCGTCCGTAAGCAATATTTTCCTTGATGGAACCGGTAAAAAGCCAGGTATCCTGCAGAACCATACCAAACATAGCCCGCAGATCCCTTCTCGTCATATCCCTTATATCGACACCGTCGACGGTTATCCTGCCGTCCTGTACCTCATAGAAGGCCATGATCAGGTTCACCAGGGTGGTCTTGCCAGCTCCGGTCGGCCCTACGATGGCCACGGTCTGACCTGCTTCCACATTCAGATTAAGGCCCTTGATAAGCGGCCTGTCCGGTTTGTAACCGAAACAGACATCTTCAAAGCGGATATGGCCTTGGGGGGAACGAACCACTGCCGTTGCTTCCGAGTCGGGTCTTTCCTCCTCTTCATCTAAAATTTCAAATACCCGCTCAGCGGAAGCCACTGTGGACTGCAGAATGTTGGTTATACTGGCAACCTGAATTATGGGCTGTGTAAACTGGCGCATGTACTGAATAAACGCCTGAATATCGCCAATCTCAATCGCCCTCCGCGCAACCAGCATGCCTCCACCCACACAGGCGATTACGTAACCGACGTTATTTACAAAATTTAACGCCGGATAGATGATGCCGGAAATGAACTGGGCTTTCCATCCCACTCCGTATAAGCGGGAATTAATTCCCCGAAATTTTGTGACAGAATCATCCTCTTTTCCGAAGGCCTTCACGATCTTGTGTCCCGAACACATTTCCTCTATATGACCGTTCAGTTCCCCAATACATCTTTGTTGTTCAACGAAAAACCGCTGTGAATACCTGGTGATCACGGCAGTGAACATACTGCTGGCCGGTAGCGTAAACAGGGCGATCAGTGTCATAAGGGGGCTGATGGACAACATCATTATCAGAATACCGACTACAGTAAGCAGGGAAGTCAGCAGTTGGGTCAGACTCTGCTGCAGAGTCGTAGCGATGTTGTCCATGTCATTGGTTACCCGGCTCAAAATTTCACCATGGGTGCGCTGATCAAAGTAACTGAGCGGCAGACGGTCCAGCTTGTCTTTGACATCGTTGCGCATCTGGAACACCGTTTCCTGAGATACGCTGGCCATAATGTAGGCCGTGGCATATCGGAGCAAGGCACTTATGATGTACAACAGGGTCATAATAAGCAGGATACGGCCAATATAACCAAAATCAAAACTCGGGATGGGCCGGTGCCGCAATTGGTTGATATACGCCAAGGGCATATTTTTATGGATGGCGGAGTAAAGCTGCATGTAATAGGCGTACTTAGCAAGGATGCCTTCACCCAGCTTTGTGGTAGCCTTGCCCATTACCTTGGGGCCAACAACATATATGACCGTACTGGCGGTCGACAGCAAACCCGCAGCTAACAGGCGGTTTTTCTGAGGCATAATATACAATGATAAACGCTTCACCGTGCCCGAAAAGTCCTTAGGCTTCTCAGCGGGTCGCCCCAGAGCGGCGGCACCTCTTAGCCGAAGCTGAGGCTGGTTCGCTGTATTCTGTCTGCTGGCGACAGTTTCCGCCATCAGGCAATCTCCTCCTCCGATAACTGCGACATTACTATTTCGCGATAAACCTGACAGGTAGTAAGCAGCTCCTGGTGCTTGCCAAACCCCACCAGTCGTCCTTCATCCAAAACCGCAATGTTATCGGCATCCATCACGGTACTTACCCTTTGCGCAACGATGATTACCGTAGCATCGCTGGTTTCTTGTTGGAGTGCTGCCCGTAAGCGGGCTTCGGTCTGAAAATCAAGTGCCGAAAAGCTGTCATCGAAGATATAAATGCTGGGCTTTCGTATCAGAGCCCGGGCGATCGAAAGTCGCTGCTTTTGACCTCCGGACAGGTTTTTACCGCCCTGTGATACTCTGGAATCGTAGCCGTTTTTCATCGCCTCGACAAACCCTGCGGCCTGAGCAACCTCAGCGGCGTGGCATATCTCTTCGTCACTGGCGTCATCCTTTCCATAACGGATGTTGTCCGCCACAGTTCCGCTGAACAGTACCGGAGTTTGCGGCACATACCCTATTCTGCGCCGGAGTTCTTTTTGCGCAACTTCACGAACATCTATATCGTCAACCAGCACACTCCCCTCGGTTACGTCGTAGAAACGGAGAATAAGGTTGATCAGGGTGGACTTGCCGGATCCGGTACCGCCAATTATAGCCGTTACCTGACCAGGCTGGGCGGTGAATGAAATCCCGCTCAGGGCAGGGACCTCGGCCCCGGGGTAAAAAAAGGTGACATCCCGAAATTCCACCTTGCCTTTGCAGCTCTTCCACTGCTTCGGCTCCGGCGGGTCCTTAATTTCAGGCTCCATATCCAACACTTCATTGATACGCGCCGCTGATGCCTGCGCCCGGGGAACCATAAAGTAAACCACCGTCACCATGATGATAGCGAACATGACCTGCATTGCGTACTGCATAAATGCCATCATATCCCCAATCTGCATGGTATTCCGGGCAATGCGCCATCCCCCGAACCAGATAACGGCAACAGTAGTAAT
>JBLNCH010000239.1:0-5369 GCA_050260485.1 Bacillota bacterium
GTAATACGTGAGAATTATGGCTTCATTGCCCCGCATGTGCGGCGGCTCCACCGCGGGAGTTTCGAATATAATACGTTTTGGCGGGATTAGCCCGTTGGACCTCGACTTGGTATCAGTTTGCCTTCGCATTGCCAAAGGGCTTCACCAGAACTTTGGAACCTCGATACCGGTGCTCAGAGGTCTTCGGAGCAAAAACTAAAAACAGTGGCTCAATCTACTTCAGGGCTGTAGATTAACGCTGGGGAATCAATTGAAACAGGTGTCTCAGTTCTGCAAATGGAGCAATACAACCGGGTGACGGCACCTCCGCCGTTAAAAACAGGTATTCACTGGAACGAAATAGCCGATTTTTAACATCGGCAAAGGATTTTTGAAAGGGATCAAATATCCCAAATGCCCGAAAGACATACTGGTATGCCCTTTCCCCAATGGTAATGATGAGCTCCGGCGCCAGTATCTCGATCTCTTCCAAAAGGAAATGCAGGCAGTTCATAGTCTGCTGGTCATCGGGCTCAACAGGCAGGGCATCGCACTGTTCACGCGTAAGCATACACCTGCCTTCAGGATTGATCAAAACCCCGTCGAAAAGTACCGCCTGGTTTTTGCGGCGGTTACATATCCGGGGCTGACACCTCACCATATAGGTGTGGTACACCCTGCTGCCTTCACCGGCCATAGCGGATACTTCATGTCTAATGCGGCTTAATTCGCTCCTGTCGGGCACCTCATTCTCACTGGCGAAAACCAGCAGGATATCAGCCTCTACATCCCCTTTTCCGGTAGAAGGACGGTAACAGCAGGTTCTGACATCTTTACAGCGGTTACACTTGTTAATTCGTTCCTCCATCTTAACGATGCGGCTGATGGTTTTTCCTTTTAATGATGTAACCACATAACCCCCCCTGACTCACAAGGACTGGCTGTATGTGAAAAAGCCTCTAGCCATACGATGGTCGATCATCAATTGGATTACGTAGCGAGCACAGGGCAAAATGAATAACGGGTCCGGGGACCAAAGCATCAGAAAATTTCCGGCATCCGGTCACAATCCGAAACCAGGCTTCCTCACGCTTATCCAGGGCTTGTTCTAATCATTGATTCTATTTTTCGCTGAATACCGTCAAATTCCTGCTAATTATCAGGAACATAAAAATTATCTATTTACTTATCTTGGATAAGTAGGAACGCGTACCAGCACTGATTCCCCAGGTCGCATCGGTTATTTTGGCCGAGATGTAACTGCGAATATTGTCATCAAGTTGGGGATTAGCCTGATCAAATATCATGTAGAATGCTCGCATCATACTGACAAAATTATCGAATATACGCTCTACCGGTGCATTCTGCAGAATTTTATCATGCAGGGCATAGTGATAGATCATCCTTCTAATGGTCCAGAGTATTTCACTGTTGGTCCAGGTACGTTGTTCAAGGATTTCTTCCAATAATGCTTCAGGCCCGACCTCTTTCTCCCTCTCCATGATTTCCTGCCATTCCCGGCTCTCTAGTACAGTTTTCATCAAACAGCCCGTTCCTCCTCTGGATTAATTTTCGCCCCAGCATCCTGTCCCTGAATTGGACACCTGACTCGGCAATCTCTTATCTGATGGGATTCCGCCTTAATGGGTACTCCTGACCCTTTCTGCGCCGCTCTCTGGCCTCCGTTGTTCTCAAAGATTCCGCTTTACACAGGTACTCTTGACTCGGGTCCTCGACCCGCGGCAGCCAAGGCCTGGTTCGCTCACCTGCACCTTAAAAATCCGTTTTAGCGTATTCCCGCGCCTGGCTTATTACCAACCTGTTAACCTCATCCAAGATACGACGCTCGATGAAGGTACAGTTCTTAGGATGTTGAATCTCTTTACTGACCAGGGCCATCATTTCTTCGCACCTGGCAATTTCATCGCGTATACATTCGATTGGCGAGGTTTCATCGGCTGCCGAATAGAATCTGCCGATTTGATCCAGTACTTCCTCAACCTGATTCTGCATCGCACTTACGGTGGCCTGCTCCAACAACCGGTGTTTGCTTAAATTGGCCTGTAAGAAATCCTTGATAAGCGGGAGTCGGTCATGCCTGGATTTTCGAATTAGAATCCTTTGGGCAGTTTCCTTTTTCTTAATCTCAAGGAGCAAGATCTTTTTCAGTATCTCATGGTAGAACGCCTTTACCATTTCAGTGGCCATAACAACCGTCCATTCACCCGGGGCTTCTTTTTCGATTTTACCATACTCTGTTTTGAACGTTCGTCCCTCGTTTGCTGCTGACCCGGTTGTAGGTTTCCGCTTGACAGTCTATACTTGGAAGACAGAGGTGAGCAGAGTATGCCTTTTGACGGATTAACGATAAGTCACCTGGTAAAAGAGCTAAATCAGCAACTGGCAGGGCAGCGGATTGAGAAGGTATATCAACCAGAGAAGGATCAGCTTACCCTGGTGGTAAGGCAAAAAAAGGGAAGCAGCCGACTCATAATCTCCATCAACCCTCGCTGGGGACGCATGTACATTTCCCGGGAGCGCCGAGAAAACCCGGCTCAGCCTACGGCATTCTGTATGTTGCTCCGCAAACACCTGGACGGGGCCAAAATCCTGGAGTTCGTTCAGCAGGATTTTGACCGGATTGTCTGGCTGAAGGTTGAGGCGTTAAACGATTTAATGGAATGGCGGGAAAAAGTCCTGGTGTGTGAATTTACCGGTAAAAACGCCAATGTGGTTCTCATCGATCCCCAGAAGGATATCATTCTGGACGGAATGAAGAGATACGGGCCTGAATTGAGCAGCCACCGAGAAGTCCAACCCGGAGCGAAATACGTGCCCCCCCCATCGCAGGACAAGCTAAATCCATCAACTTGCGACTACTCCACCTTCTACCAGTCCCTCTGGACTGACGGCAACTTTTTATCCACCATATCGGCTGCACTTTTTCGTACCCTGGGCGGCTTTAGTCCCGGCACCTGCAAGGAACTGTGCCACCTGGCAGGGATTGACCCCGATTCTCCGGTGGGAGAGTGCGGCGACTATGAACTGTCAAGGATTTTCAGCACGATCAGTGTTCTGGTCTCGGAGGCAAACCCTACTGTACTGGAAGGTGTGAATGGCCCGGAAGAATACTATACTTTCACCCCGACGTACCGGGAGGGCGTGAATGCGGTTAAGCATGATTCCATCAACACGGCCATGGATGATTTTTATACCTCAAAATTAGCCCAGACCAGGCTTGAGTCCTTGCGGGCCAATATAAGCCGGAACGTTAAAACCCTGCTGGATAAGGCCTACAAGAAGCTGTTTTTTCAGGAGGGTGATCTGCAGCAGGTCCAAAAAAGTGAAATCCTGAGAGTGAGCGGTGAGCTCTTAACCACCTATAGCCATCAGATAAGCAAGGGACAATCAAAGGTGACTCTGCCCAATTTTGACGGACAGGGCGTGACGGAAATTGAGCTGCTGCCCCACCTAACCCCCCAGCAGAATGCCCAGAGGTATTTCAAGCAGTACGCCAAGGCCAAGAAAGCCCGAAACAGACTGGAGGAGTTTATCGAACACAATCGGCAGGAAATCAGGTACCTGGAATCGATTCAGGTGGCATTGGATAAGGCAGCAACCATGGAGGAAATAGAGGAAATCATGGACGAGTTGGAAGAGCAGGGTTTGGCCAAATCCAGATCACGTTCCAAGAGGCGCCCGGACACCTCCCGGCCCCGCCATTTTATGTCAACTGATGGATTGAGCATTTGGGTGGGTAAGAATAACCGGCAGAATGAGGCGTTAACCCTAAAGAACTCACGAAAAACGGATCTCTGGCTTCATGCCCAGGGCTATGCCGGGGCCCACGTTATCCTGGAGCTGCCTCCCTCAATCACTGATATTGATGATGTCCCGGTGAGCTCACTGGAAGAGGCCGCCATCCTGGCAGGCTACTACTCCCGGGGCAAGGATGCCGAAAAGGTAGCGATTGATTATACCTTTCGCTCCCAGGTCAGGAAGCCGCGCAATTCCCGACCAGGCATGGTGGTATACGATAATTACTGGACGGTTTATGTCAACCCGTCAGATCCCCGCCTATCTGCAATACTTAAGACTGCCACCGACTGATGGTGTCAACAGGACCGCCGGAGTGTATGAAAACTCAGTAATATGCGCAGCTATCCAGGAACCACATATTCGCCGGCTGGCGAGTGAGCTACGTTGCGATGGGCCGTTACATCCCCCGACGAGGTTTGGTCTTACGCCCCGGGCACGGATGCCGAAATGCAGACACCCGCGGCATGGTGGCCGTGTATGTCGGCGGTCTGTCCCGGCTTTCACACTGTCCCCTTGATACGTACGACTGCCTCAGGAGAGTGATCTGCTTCCTGGCTTGACCGCCGCCATTTTCCCCTCGCGACAGAGCGGACAGTCCTCAGCGGGAAAGGATTCAATTTCCATGGTCAGCACCGCCTTGGTCTCAACACCAAAATCAACCTTCCCCCCGCTGCGATCAACCAGGACGCCCACCCCAATAACGTTGCCTCCGAATTCATGAACCACATCCATGACTTCCCTGACGGAACCACCGGTAGTAATCACATCCTCTACCACCAGAACCCGTTGACCGGGTTCAATGGAAAAGCCCCGTCTCAGGGTCATGCGCCCTTCCTGACGCTCACAGAAAACGGCCTTAATACCCAGCTGTCGGGCTACTTCATAGGCAACAATAATACCACCCATCGCTGGAGCGATGACTACTTCAATCCGGTCATTGATAAAGTGCCCGGCAATAATACGGGCCAGCTGCTCGGTGTAATCCGGGTACTGCAGCACCCGTGCACACTGCATGTACTGGTCGCTGTGACGTCCCGAGGTCAGGATAAAATGTCCCTGCAGCAGGGCTCCGGTTTGAACGAATACCTGCATGATTTCTTCTCTTTTCAAGTCTTATTCCTCCAATTCGGCTATTATCTTTTGTGCCGCTGCTACCGGATCCGGGGCTGCGGTCACCGGTCTCCCAATCACCAGGTAGTCCGCTCCGGACTCTACGGCTTCACGGGGGGTGGTAAATCTCTTCTGGTCCTGGGTATCCGCCCAGGCTGGTCTTACCCCGGGAGTCACAATCAAAAAGCCGAGGCCACATTTCTCTCTAATGGCTCGCGCTTCCCGGGGTGACGCTACAACCCCGTCAAGTCCCGAATCCCTGGCCAGTTCTGCCCATCTTACCACCGTATCCTGTACCATTCCCGGGATCCCCAGTTCATCGTTAAACTGGGCCTGGGATAAGCTGGTGAGAACTGTAACCCCCAGTACCCGGGAACGGGGCATGCCCTGCTTCAGTGCTTCCTTCTCAACCGCTTGGGCAGCGGCCTCCATCATTGCGCGGCCGCCGGCACAGTGAACAT
>JBLNCH010000240.1:0-6254 GCA_050260485.1 Bacillota bacterium
ACCCACTACATAGAGCTGCCGGGTAATGATCTTGCGCAGATTCTCAACAATTCACCGGGCCCGGGGATAGGCCTTGTCATTGTGTACGATAAACGACAGGGCATCAACGACCTCCCCGTTCAGCATGATATCGAGCTTCACCAGTTCCGAGTCATAGTAACCAATAATTTCGTAATCGAAGGAGGCGTATCCTTTGGTGCGGGATTTTAATGCGTCAAAGAAGTCATATATGATTTCGGAAAGAGGCAGGTCATAGCTGAGCATCACCCGATGAGGCGACAGGTACTCCATGTTCTTAAAGGTACCTCTTTTCTCCCGGCACAGTTCCATGATGCCCCCGATAAATTCATCAGGGACCATAATGGTGGCTTGCACAAAAGGCTCCTGTACCTGCCGGGTCTGGCCGGCAGGCGGCCAGTGGGCCGGGTTGTCAACCTCTCTTATTTCTCCGTTCTCCAGCAACACCTTATAGACAACACTCGGGGCGGTAATGATCAGTTCCAGGTCATATTCCCGCTCCAGCCGTTCGGTGATTATCTCCATGTGCAAGAGTCCCAGGAACCCGCAGCGGAAACCAAACCCCAGGGCTTCCGAGGTTTCGGGCTCAAACTGCAGAGAGGCATCATTAAGCCTCAGCTTCTCCAGGGCATCGCGGAGCTTTTCAAACTCGTTGTTTTCGACCGGATACAGACCACAGAACACCACGGGCTTAATCCGGCGGTATCCTGGCAAAGGCGCTGGAGCAGGGGTTCTGGCTGAGGTAATGGTATCCCCTACGCGGGTGTCGAGCACGTTCTTAATCCCTGCCGCCAGGTAACCGACCTCCCCGGCCCGCAGGACCTCAACCGGTTTCATGCGGGGTGTGAACACCCCGATCTCCGAAACCTCGAACTCCTTCCCGGTGGCCATCATACGAATCGGGTCGCCTTTTTTAACCTGACCCTCGAATACACGTATGTAACTGATGGCACCGCGGTAGGAATCAAAATAGGAATCAAAAATCAGTGCCTGCAGTGGTCCTCCGGCATCTCCTTTGGGAGCTGGTACCTTGGCAACTAACGCCTCCAGCACCTCCTCAACTCCCTGTCCCAGCTTGGCCGAAACCGGTATAATGTCGGCGGGAAGAATCCCCAGCACATCGCCCATTTCGTCAATAACCCTTTCCGGCTCCGCATTGGGCAGGTCGATCTTGTTTAGTATCCCGATTATTTCCAGATCTTGATCCATTGCCTGGTACACATTGGCGAGCGTCTGGGCCTCAATTCCTTGGGATGCATCGACCACCAGCAGAGCACCTTCACAGGCCGCCAGACTGCGTGATACCTCGTAGGTGAAATCAACATGCCCTGGTGTGTCGATAAGGTTTAGGATGTATGTCTGGCCATCCCGGGCCTTATACTCCAGGCGGACCGGGGTCAGCTTGATGGTAATGCCGCGTTCCCGCTCCAGATCCAGGGAATCCAGGAACTGCTCCCGCATCTCGCGCTGGGAGAGGGTTCCGGTATACTCCATCAGGCGATCAGCCAGGGTCGACTTGCCGTGATCGATATGGGCTATGATGCAGAAGTTCCGAATATTATCCACTAAGACCCTCCATCAGACCCGGAACCTAATGCCGGGTAGGCGTTTTTTGATAGTATTTAATACCAGATCGGTTTCCTCCAGGTGGAACACAGAAATAATTATACCGTAAATTCCCACTCCAAGTCCCATTCCTGTCATAACCATTATAAGGGCATTGACTTTGGGTGTAAAAGCCAGCCACGATCCGGTAAAGGCCGCTCCGTATCTGGCCCCCACATACATCAGGAACGAGGCCAAACCAGACACGAGGAGGCTCCGTACCAGTACCCCTCCTCCGATATGTCTGAGCCTTCTTCGGATAAGGGCAATCAGAAGCAGTAGGTTAAATACCCCGGCAACTGAGTATGCCAGGGCCAGACCCTCATGCCCCATCGTCTTTACCCACAGGATTGATAGTGCAATATTCAGAACGATTGAGGCTACGGCGGTCAGTACCGGGGTAACGGTATCCTTAAGGGAATAGAAGACCCGGTTCACCAGCTGGAGTGCGCTGTAGGCAAAAAGCCCCATTGAGTAATAGAACAGAGCCTGAGCAGTAGTCAGGGTATCGTTCGCATCAAACTGACCTTGCTGGAAAAGCAGGACAATAAGCGGTTCCCGCAGGGCCATTAAACTCACAGCCGCCGGGATGGTAATTACAAAAACCCCTCGCAAGCCCAGAGAAAAGAGACGCTTGAACTCCGAAATATTATTCCGGGCCACCTGCTCAGTCATGGTGGGAAATACAGCCATGGCCACCGACATCCCAAATATGCCGATGGGCAGCTGCATGATGCGCTGGGCCAGGCGCAGGGCTGATATTGAACCTTCGGGCAGTCCTGAGGCCAGGTTCTGGTTCACAAACAGGTTGATCTGGGTTACCGACAAGCCGATTACTACCGGGACCATCAAGATAAGTATCTGCTTAAGCCCCGGGTGATTGGGATTCAAGATGGGATAGTACCTGATCTTGGCTCGTAAGAGAGCCGGGATCTGCACCGCAAAGTTGAGAACCGAGCCCACCACTACCCCAACCGAAAACGCCATTATCCCCCACAGGCGTGCGAGCATTATCCCCACCAGTATTATTCCCAGATTATATACAATCCCGCCCAGGGCCGGCAGGGTGAAATGCTTGCGGGCATTTAAGACTCCCAGGGATATCCCGCTCAGGGCCATGAAAAACGTCTGGATGAGCATAACCCGGGTAAGGTTTGTGGCCAGCTCAATGGTCTCCGATGGTAGTCTGGGAACCAGGAGCGTTATCAATGCCCGGCTATAAATCATCCCCAGAACGATAAGAAGCACGAGGAACAAGAGAGTCCAGTTGAAGATCAGGCTGGTCACTTTCCAGGCTTCCTCTTCCTCTCCCCGGGCCAGGTAGTGGCCCAAAACCGGAATCAGGGCCGAACTTAAAGCCCCGCCGACCAGGAGCATATAAATAAGATCCGGTATCGAGAAAGCGGCATTGTATGCATCGGTCACGTAGGTCTGCCCAAACCACGAGTAGATAACCATGTCCCGGACATAACCCAACAGCCGGGCCATCAACGTGGTCACCATCAAAAATCCAGCCACTTTGGCGATCGTTCTTTCCTCAGGCACCAGACAACAACTCCAAGAAGCGTTAAGCATTAATATATACTAAATTCCGTCGAATGCAAACCAATACCAAAATACGGGAGCAATTCGGGAAGGCAGGCGTTTTAAGGAAGGTTTGGCGGATCCAGGATGAAGGCAAGATCCCGGCACCAATGGATAAAAACTCAGGTGCGAAAGCATAAAGATACGCAAATATGCGGTAACCGCATATCCGCTGGTCTGCAAGTAAGCGATGCTATGACGAGCCGGTACATCCCCCAAAGAAGTAATCCCGGGTCCAGGGCGGGATTATGTCAAATCCAAATTTCACATGGTCTGACGTTTGATTTCCCACCACTCCTGATAGAAATCGACAGGTACCAAATTCTTCATCAATTCAGAAAACCTGATCTCATAATCTTTCCCCAGCAGGGTGATCCTGGTGTGATCGGATTCGCTTGTAACTCCCAGCACGGTAACCGGCTTACCCCCCAGTTCTTCAAGAGAGTCGGCAGTTACAGCCATGCCGCAGACCAGCATTCCTACTGCCAGCAGGATGATGATGGCAAAATACAGGCGGCTCATCTCAATTCCCTTCTAATAACACCCGGGCGAGGATTTCAGTAAAAAGAGTTATCCCATACTTGGCCTCTTCCAGGCTGTTGTATTCATTGCCAACCTCAAGCAGGATCGCGGGTGAATAGAGATCCTGATTGTAGGTCCCCGGCTTGACGCGAACCCCTCGAACCAAACCCGGGTAATTGTTTTCGGCTTCATTGTACAGTTTTTCCGCAAATTCCAGGTTTTTTTCCCATTCGGGATTGTTTTTCCGCTGGTCACTACCCACTACTATCAGCATCTGGGCAGCCTTTTTCCCATTGACATCGACGACGGCCGCTGTTTTTTGGCCGGGTATTGAATCCCGGTGCACATCAATGATAACGCCCCAGTTGCTATCCTCCTCCAACAACTGCTTCACCGTTTCCCGGGACTTTACATAGGACTCAGTATATTCCGGGGAGTCATGCACCGTATCAACAAATACCGCCCGGAAGCTTAACTGGCTCAAACCCTTGGCCAGTTCGAGAGCCACATCGTTAATTAACCCGCGCTCACTGTCCGAGTGGGCGCGGTCGTCATCAGGCAAATAGGTTTCGGAACTGTGAGTACAATAAATCGCGACCGGTGGATAGCGGTCATCGATGACAATGTCAGGGCCCGGATCATTTCCCTGATTACCAGGGTCCGGGTAGACTTCTGGATCGGGTGATGAACCCCGGGGGTTTGCCATTGCCGAAGCCGTCGTCGTCAAAGCTTTAATCGGCTGCATGTGTGAGACCATCATATCGACTGGTTCGTTAATAACTACCCCGGTAGAGCCCAAAAGCTGTTTCCAGGGTAACCCGGCAGGCATCATCCCTAATCCACCAATGCTTGACTTCAGCATATATTCCCCGCTGAGTTTGGATACCTCAAACTCACCCACAAAATCCCGGCTGTTTACCGATATGTGATATGTCCAATCCTGCAGGGTTTGAAAGCATGGAGCAGGGTCAAAGCCCATACCTATCACCATTACGGTTAGGGCAAGCCCCGCTCGCAGTAACCATTTACCAAGGGCAACCAGTATTTTTGCCATAATATCCCCCTGCACTCATGGTTTGGTAGAATTGATATTCTATAGTCGCAGGGGGTAGAACAGCAAAAAAGTCCCAACGGATGGGTTGGAACTTTGATGCGCTCTATTATCTTAACTCTGTGGGAACGAAAGCGTCTATTAAACCTATCACAAAGGCTGACAATAATGCGCCCAGAATTGTGACTGAAAGGTAGTTGGGAATTATAAACTGGGCTGCGTAGATTACAACAACCGCGACCACAAATCCAACTATCCCCCGGCTACGTGGCGATATTCGTTCACCCAAAGCGAGCTCGATCAGGTAACCAAGTATACTGATTACGATGGCGGCAATCAAAGCCCCGGTAAAACCCGATACCCTGATCCCCGGAAGCAACCAGGACACGAGCATTAAAACCAGAGCTGACACCACAAAACGAACTACTGTTCCCAGCACTCTTTCCACCTCCTTCAACCGGTAGATGGTGTTATCTTGCCTGAATCTATGAAAAACTATGCAAACCGTTGCATTTTGAATTCGGTGATGGTATCCTAATTCTGTTACTTTATGTGCAAAAAGGAGGTGTCAGGTTGGCAAAGAGCAAGACTCCCATGAAACGCGCACGGACAGCGATGATCAGGAAAGCCAGCAATATGTCCAAAAAATCCGCCATGAAAACAGCTATCAAGAAGTTCGAAGCGGCAATTGCCGATAAGAATAAATCCGAAGCCGAAGCAAGACTGGTGGCGGCAACATCTATCATTGACAAGAATGCAGGTAAGGGAATCGTCCACAAGAATAAGGCGGCCAGGACAAAATCACGGCTGGCCAAACAACTGAACAGCCTAACCCGGTAGATCATAAAAGCAAGCCTGCTAGGAACGGCAGGCCTTATTTTTTGGTGTTTATTGAGGCACCCTTAACAGGCTTAGGGCAAAACCTCGCCTGATGTTTGCTTTTTTGCTGGCTACCGCATTTCGCAGGTTTCAACCACCATGGTCTCCAACAATATGCGGTGGTCCTGGGCCGTGTTTTTCACAGCGTAATCTATCTCTGCCAGTTGGGCCAGGGTCTGTTTGAGTTCCCCTGTTTTAATGAGGGAACGCCTCATCTTATCAACTCGAAAAGACTGTCTCCCCAGCAAACGTGCTATTGCTGAGGGTGATTCCCCCCTCGCAGCCAGAGCCTGAACCTTGCCCAGCAGTACCAACTCCCGTGTAATCATATGAACAATCAAGGTGACGGGTTCTCCTTTTTGCATAAGCAAATCCAGCGCTTTCAGAGCCTCCCTGGTATTCTTTCTTAATAGAGCATCGGTCAGCTGGAACACATTAAAACCGGACAGATCCGACTCAATACCGGTCAAATCACCAGCGGTTACAGTCTGTCCCCGGTGACATAAGGACAACCGTTCAATCTCACGGGCCAGATAATGCATATCCCGCCCGCTTTTTACCAACAGATCCAGGGCTTCCCGATCGATCCTGACAC
>JBLNCH010000241.1:0-4065 GCA_050260485.1 Bacillota bacterium
TCCCTCAAAACCTTATACCAGTCAGAAATGTTGCCTTATGCTTCTCAACTTTCTGTCAGCTAAAACATGTTCCAAATGTACAATATGAAAAAAAGAGCAGGGTGGTGATTAGTGGCTAAGACTTAATACTGTTGAACACCAATCCGCATATACTTTTTAAAAACAGCATGAAGCAGGTGAGTTCCGTGAGGGAGGACGAAGAGTTTTTTACCTTCCGGGAATTGATGAAGAAAGACGATGATGTCTTGACCGCTTCGATGGAGGACTATCTGGAGATGGTTTACCGGCTGTCCCGGGAAAACGGTTTTACCAGGGTAAGCGAACTGGCTTCGGCTCTCAATGTTCAGCCACCATCAGTCAGCAAGATGATTCAGAGACTAGCCGAACAGGGCATGGTTAATTACGAGAAATACGGCTACATTATTCTTACTCGGAAAGGAAAAAAGCTGGGAAAAGAGCTGATGTATAGACATCAGGTCGTGGAGGATTTCTTAAGGCTACTGGGTGTCACCGAAGGGCTCCTGGAGCAAACGGAAAAAATTGAACATACCCTGAACCCACAGACTCTCAAGGAACTCGCCCGGCTGGTTAAATTCTTTAAGGATCGACCGGAACTGGTCACGGATTACCAGAAATATTGAAAATTTAGGAATAAGCCTGGGGTGACCTTGACAGTTAAACAGAATTGCTTGTGGGTGGGCGGTTTTTAGAATCAAGCAGGATTTAAATGGTACTAACAGATCATCGGATGTTGCTGACAACTTTTAGGCGCACCCGATCTGCTGGCGGTCCAGGGGGCTGAGATTATTACATGTCACTGATAACCTTGTTTACTCGGGCTTTAAATTCCTCTAGTGATGGATTTGGCCTCCGGGCATCCTTCTCCAGCTGACTAAGCTGTTTGAAGAGTTTTTTGTCGCTGGTCAGGTAGACGTGGAATCCCGGGTTGGCTGCTTTAATTCTCTGTCTTGCTTGATCACGGATTGACTTGATCCGCAGGCGGTTGAAACCGCTGACCTTAACGGCCACGGCAATATCCTGGTCGACCACTACAGCGGCACTATCTTCTACCTCTTTGGCTTTTCTGGCCGTGGCTTTCACCTCTTCTGCCCTTTGGGGATCAATCGTTATTTGCTGGGTGGCTTTTGGTCTATGCTCCGGGCGCGGTTTTATGGGTGGAGAAGTCTTCCCACAGCCGATAAATACCAGCGTTATCGATAATATTAATACTAATGAAAGGATTTTTTTCATATCAGCCTTTTATCCTTTCGATTTAAATAGTAAGGAAGCAATAAAACCGAAGATGATCGCCGATGAAATTCCGGCACTGGTTACCTCAAAAATACCCGTAAGTATACCCACCAGTCCAGTACGCTCGGCTTCCGTCAATGCACCGTGTAAAAGGGCGTTACCGAAACTGGTTATGGGTACGGTAGCCCCGGCACCAGCAAATTCAATCAAGGGTTCGTAGAGGTCAAAACCGCCCAGAACGGCTCCAGAAACCACCAGGATAGTCATCACATGAGATGGGGTGAGCATAGCCACGTCAAGCATAAGCTGGCCGATAACACATATTAACCCACCAACCACAAATGCCCAGAAATATATCTCCAATAGAATCACTCCTAGCGGTCGTTTTCAATGGCTACTGCATGGGCAATACAGGGGATAGAGTCCTTCTGCTGGTACGACAAGGGAGATAGAAGAGCACCGGTAGCCACTACCAGTACCCGCTTGAGCTCACCCTTCTTCATCCGGTTGATAAGGTGACCATATGTCACGATAGCTGAACACCCGCAGCCGCTCCCACCGGCGATTACCGGTTGCTCCTTGCTGTAAACCAGGATGCCGCAGTCAGTGAAACGTTCATCCAGTATTCCTACCCCGTGCTTTTTTAGAAGGTCCCGGGCGATCCCATGCCCTATCCGACCGAGGTCCCCGGTCGCGATCAAATCGTAGTAATCAGCATCGATGTTCAGGTCACGAAAATGCGCGGTTATGGTATCTACTGCTGCTGGTGCCATGGCGCTGCCCATATTAAAAGGATCAGAGATCCCCATATCAATTACGCGGCCAATCGTTGCTGTTGTGATCCGGGGGCCCCCACCCTGGTTGCTCAACAACGCAACACCGGCACCGGTAACTGTCCACTGCGCTGTGGGAGGTTTTTGGCCCCCGTATTCAGTGGGATAGCGGAATTGCTTTTCCACAGTAGCATTATGGCTTACGGCAGCGCATATTACCCGCTGGGCACAGCCGCTGTTGACGATGAGCGAACCCAGGGCGAGTGATTCCATGCTGGTTGAACACGCCCCATACATGCCCAGGAATGGGACGGAAAGAGTACGGGCGGCAAAGCTGCTGGGGGTAATCTGGTTAACCAGGTCACCGCTTAAAAAGAACTGGACATCCTCTTTTTGAATACCCGCCTTGGATGTAGCCTGCTCACAGGCCTCCTCCAGCATCTTCCTTTCTGCCTTTTCGTAACTGTCCTGGCCTAACCACAGGTCCTCGTGCAGAAGGTCAAAGTCCCGCGCCAGCGGCCCCTCAGCTTCAAGAGGTCCGGCAACAGTCCCGGTTGACACAATCACCGGCCGATTTTCAAAGATCCAGGTCTGGTGTCCCTGCAGCAGCTTAGCTCCCTCCCAACAAGGATAGAGTCGTCTTTATCAGGGCTACTACAAACGCGGCAAAAACACCAAAGACTATAACCGACCCTGCCAGCTTAAACATATTACTCCCTACTCCCAGTACATACCCCTCAGTACGGTGTTCAATCGCCGCCGAGGCTACGGAGTTGGCAAATCCGGTTACCGGAACCGCAGTACCGGCGCCGGCCCATTGCGCGAAATGATCATATACGCCGGCACTGGTCAGGATAGCGGACAGGAGTATCAGCACCGCCACGGTTGGATTCCCCGCCGTTTTTTCCGTGAAATCAAAGTTCCAGATAAAAAAGTCCTGAATAAACTGCCCCAGAAGGCAGATGCTCCCACCGACAAAAAAGGCTTTTACACAGTTGGAGAGGACTGAGCGTTTTGGTTCCCGGGCTTGAGCAAAATCCTGGTACTCCTGCTGCGTAGGGGACAGCTTTTTCTTAGCTTTTTCAGACATTCGTGAGACCTCCTTGATGGATCCTGCTGCTCAGCGAATCATTTCCGATTACCTGAAGTTATGCAGACTGCCTTCTCAGCAGGGGTTCCAGCTCTTGAATGATATCTTTCAGGGTATTGGCTGATTCCCCGTACATGATCTTGGCGTCGGCTTCCCTGGTTCCCAGGGCGAACACCTCACAGTCGGCTTGGCATTTTTTAAGGGTTGCCAGGGTCATCTCCCTGATCGTGGGTTTCGGAGGCTTAACCGCGTCATCAAAAAGGTCAAGGTAAAGCTGCCCGGTTGAATCCGCCTGGGCGATAAAGATGTTTTCTACGGCCACTCCTGCCTTACTGATCTCAGTCAACAGCCAGTTGCGGTTGAGGCCCATGACAGTAAGAGCTTCATCCATTATGTTGCCGTCCAGAATAACCGTCTGGGGCACGCTTTCCTCGACCATCTTGATACCCATAGATTTAGGGGTCAGGTTCTGCTGTTCCTTTTTAAGCAGAATGTTGACATCACCTGTCGGCTCAAGTACTGCAAACTCTACATCGGCGAAGTTGAATACATTCTTCTGGCGGAGGAGTCCCAGAAAATCCTCGGGGGTAAGACCGGCTTCCAGCAGTTTATCATCCAGAACCCGGCCGTGATTGACCAGGATGGTTTCCTTACCCTGATACAGGTCCCGGACTGATTTAAACTTCAAGGACAGAGCGTAAATTGCAGCCGGCAAAAGGAACCAGATGCCCAGGGGGATCAGTCCATTTATCAGATCCGGCGTAAGTTCTAATGATAACGCTGCGGCCATGAAGCCGATCACGACCACAATTATAAGGTCGAAAAGGGTTAAACGAGAGACGAGTCGTTTTCCCAGCAGCCGGGTTAGTAATAGGACCAGGAAAAAAACCCCGGCAGTGCGAACGATAATTGCCAACCATTCCGGCATCGTTATTTCTCCTTACTGGAAAC